>JBEVDC010000032.1:0-4203 GCA_040514195.1 Candidatus Limnocylindrales bacterium
TGGCGGTGCTACACGCCAAAGGGCAGCTCGGCCTCGGGGAGGCGTTCGTCCACGAGGGCATCCTGGGTACCACCTTCACCGGCCGCCTGGTCGAGGAGACGACCGTGGGCAGCGGCAGCGTCGCCAGGTCCGCGGTCGTGCCGGAGCTGACCGGCACGGCCTGGATCACGGGCTTCGCCTCGTGGGTCCTCGACCCGAGTGACCCGTTTCCCGAGGGCTTCACCGTAGGCGACATCTGGTGACCGCAGGACCTCAGTAGAATCCGCGTGCCACCCCTGCCAGGAGCCGAGACTGATGCCTAGCGAGACGACGCGCAGCGCGGCGCCAGCCGCCACGACCGATCTGCCTGACACGTTCCATGTCAGCCGGCATCCGGCGGTCCAGCACAAGCTGGCGCTCCTGCGGGCGACCACGACCGAGCCCAAGAAGTTCCGCGAGCTGGTGCGCGAGATCAGCTGGCTGCTCGGCTACGAGGCGCTGGCCGACGCCCGGACACAGACCATCGACGTCGAGACGCCCCTCGAGATCACGCCCGGCGCCAAGCTCGCCGACCGCATCGGGCTCATCCCCATCCTCCGCGCGGGCCTGGGCATGGTCGACGCCATGCTGGAGCTCATGCCGACGGCCGAGGTCTGGCACCTGGGCCTCTTCCGCGACGAGCGGACGCTCCAGCCGGTCGAGTACTACAACAAGCTGCCCGACACGGCGACCGTCGACCTCTGCCTGATCCTCGACCCCATGCTGGCGACCGGCGGCTCCGCCACGGCCGCCATCGAGGTCCTCAAGGCATGGGGCGCCCGACGCATCAAGCTCCTCAACCTGATCGCCGCGCCGGAAGGCGTTCGCGCCGTCGCCACTGCACACCCCGACGTGCCCATCTACTGCGCGGCCCTCGACCGGCAGCTCAACGAGACGGGTTACATCTTGCCCGGCCTGGGCGACGCCGGCGATCGCCAATTCGGCACGAGTCACCGGTAGCCGCACGCCCGCGGCACCGCATCCCACACGTCAGACGTCCCGAGCCGTCTGGGAATGTCGGAGGCCGGCCCCGTACGGGACCGGCCTCATTCGCTGCCTGGGATGTGGGCCAGGTCCTAGTTGCCGCCCTCGGTCAGGGTGACCGTCGTCGGCTGCCAAGAAGCGCCGGTCGTGTCCGTCCCTTCGAGCGCCGCCAGGGCCTTCTCGGTCAGGTCGGTGCGGAAGGCCTGGCCCTCGACCGGCTTGGTCAGGATCTTGCCATCGGTCGCGATCTGGACCGTCTGGTCGTAGAGCGCCTGGTCCATCATGCCGATCCCATTCGGTGACGGCCAGATGAGCTTGTTGACTTCGTTCAGCTGCCACGCTTGGTGGACCTTGGGCAGCTTGGCGTCGTACTTCAGGATCATGTCGACCGCCGCTTCGGGGTTGTCCCGGCAGAACTGCCAGCCCTTGTAGGCGGCCGTCAGGAACGCGACCGCGGTGTCCTCGTTGCCCGACTCCTTGAGCCATGACTCGTCGGCGAAGATGCCGTCCTGGAGCATCGACGTGCCGGCATCCTGCATCGAGATGACGTCGAGATCCTCGGGCTTGTAGAGCTCACCGGTGGCCGGGTTCTTCGCCTCGAGGACCTGCGCGTACTCGTTGTAGAGCATCGCTTGGGCGGCATCGATGTCGCCGTTCAGGAAGGCGTTCATCGTGAAGTCCTGGCTGACGATGGTCATGTCGTCCGGGTTGGTCGGGTCGAGGCCGTTCTTGCGGATGGCGGCATAGAGCTCGGCCTCGTTGCCGAATCCCCAGCTGCCGACCTTCTTGCCCTTCCAGTCGGCGGGCGACGTGATGCCCTTCTCCTTGAAGGCGATCTGGAGCGTGGGAGAACGCTGGAACGGCTGGCCGATGAACTGGATGTCGGCACCACTCTCGCGGGAGGCGAGTGCCTTCGGGAGCCAGCTGATGCCGAACTCGGCATTGCCGCCGGCAACGACCGTCGCCGGCACGATGTCGACCGCGCCCGGCAGGATCGTCACGTCGAGCCCCTCGTCCTTGTAAAAGCCCTGGTCCAGGGCAGCGTAGTAGCCGCAGAACTGCTCCTGTGGCAGCCACTGGAGCTGCAGCCGGATCGGCTTGAGGTCGCCCGTTGCACCCCCCGTATTGCACGCCGCGACCACGACCATCATCGCGATGGCCAAGGCCACGATACGTCGCATCTTCATCATTCCTCCTCCTCGCCGGCGGCCAACGATGCCCACGCGCCGCTTCAGCCAGCGCAGTCTAGCGAGCCGAGGCACTTCCCGAACGTCCCATCCGCCGGCACCGTAAGGCTAGTGCTCCTCCGTGACCGTCCGGTAAGACGCATGCCAGGGCATCATCAGTCGTTCGGCCACAGCGACGAGGACGTAGAGGCCGATGCCGATGGCGGACGCGAAGACGATGGCGGCCCATGATCGCTCGAGGTTCAGGAAGGCAGCGTAGCGGACGATGTACTGGCCGAGCGAGATGCTCGGGGCTCCGAAGTACTCACCGATGATGGCGCCGATGGTCGCCAGCGTCGTGCCGACCTTGAGGGCGGTGAAGATGAACGGCATGGCGGAGTGGCTGCGGACCTCGCGGAAGACCTGGGCGTCGCTGGCGGCCATCGATCGCATCAGCTCCAGCGCAGCCGGCTCCACGTGCAGAAGGCCTCGTGACGTGTTGATGAGGACCGGAAAGAAGACCAGGACGGCCGCGACCATGGCCTTGGAGAGCTGCGTATCGAGGCCAAACCAGTTGTTGAGGAGCGGCGCGAAGGCGATGATGGGGATGGCGCTCACGCCGATGGCCACAGGCAGAAGCGACTCTCGTAGGCCCGCCCAACGGGCGACCACGATGCCTGCCGCGAGACCGGCGCCGGCGCCGAGGATCATGCCCAGGACGATCTCGACCAGGGTGTACGTCGCCGAGGCCCATAGCTCCGGCAGGTAGGTGACCCACGCCTCGGCGATCTTCGATGGTGCCGGCAGGATGAATTGCGGCAGGCCAAGGACGCGCGTGAGCAGGTCCCAGGCGATGAGGGCACCGACGAAGATGCCCAACGGCAGGAGCCAGCTCCGGACCGTCCTGCCGACGACCGAAGCGGTCGACGCGTCCGCTGAGGCCGAGGCCAATGTCATCCGGATAGACCCTCAGCGGCAACCCGCCGCGCGTCCGCGGTCTCGCCCTCGGCCTCGCCGCCCCGGAGCGCCTCGCGAACCTCGGTCACGAGCTGGAAGTAGCGCTCCATCTCGCGCGTCTCGACATCGCGCTGACGCGGCAGGTCGATACGCACGATCTTCGTGATGCGTCCGGGCCGCGGGCTCATGACCACGACGCGGGTCGAGAGGAAGACCGCTTCGGCGATCGAGTGCGTGACGAAGATGACCGTGGTGCCCGTCCGTTCCCAGATGCGCAACAGCTCGAGGTTCATACGCTCGCGCGTCATCTCGTCCAGGGCACCGAAGGGCTCGTCCATGAGAAGGATGGCGGGATCGAGGGCCAGGGCGCGGGCGATCGCGGCTCGCTGCTGCATGCCCCCCGAGAGCTGCCAGGGATGATGCTCTCCGAAGTCGCCCAGCTCCACCAGCTCGAGCATCGCCGTGGCCCTTGCGGCTCGTGTCGCCTTGTCGACGCCGGTGATCTCCAGCGGCAGCTCGACATTGCGCCGGACCGTTCGCCAGTCGAACAGCACGGGAGCCTGGAAGACCATCCCGTAGTCGCGGTCGAGTCGCGCCTGTCGAGCCGACTTGCCGTTGACGGCGACCGTGCCACCGGAGGCGGCGGTCAGATCGCCGATGAGGCGGAGCAGGGTCGACTTTCCGCAGCCTGACGGCCCGATGAGCGAGATGAACTCGCCGGCACGGATCGAGAGGTCGATCTGCGCCAACGCTTGGACGTCGGTCCCGTCCTTGCCCCCCGCGAAGACCTTGCTGACGCCATCCAGTTCGACCACCACCTCGCGTCCCGCCTTGGCGGCCTCGGCCTCAGCAAGAAGGTCGGTGATGTTGCCCGTGAAGACGACCGTGTCGGACGTGCGGCGGCCGGTCGGCTGGTCGGTCACGCGGGCTGCTCCTCGGTCGGGCGATAGCCCCTCAGGACGAGGCGTTCGGCGATGACGACGAGGCCGAAGGCGAGGAGGCCGACCAACGAGCAGGCGGCGATGGCGGCCCAGAGATCGGCGGGTGAGAACGAGTAGTACTGCATGGCGGTCAGCAA
>JBEVDC010000050.1:0-4043 GCA_040514195.1 Candidatus Limnocylindrales bacterium
TCGCAGCTGCTGCGCAAGGAAGTCGAACTGGCCAAGGTCGAGGCGCGCGAGGAAGCCCACCGGTTGACGAAAGCGGCGACGTTCGGAGCAATCGCCGGAGTCGCTGCACTGCTCGCTCTCGTCATCCTTTCGATGGCGCTCGCGTGGTGGATCGACGAGGCCCTCAACACCGCAGTCGCCTTCGCGATCGTTGGCGCCCTCTGGATCGTGATCGTCTTCTTCGTCGCATTCCTGCCCGGCGAGCCGCCGGACCAGATGCCCATCGCCGGTGCCCTCGGTATCGTGATCAGCCTGCTGTACTGGCCGTTCTGGTGGTCACGTGACGGTCAGACGCTGGCCATGATGCCGCTCGGTTTGCGGGTCGTTGACGAAAAGTCAGAAGCGACGATCAGTTTCGGCCGGGCGGTCGTGCGCTTCATCGTGCTGGTCATCGGCATCGCCATCTTCTTCCTCGGCGTCTTGTGGACGCTCGTGGACGGCCGCCGGCGCGGATGGCACGACCTCGCCGCTGGGACCATCGTCGTAGGGGAGAGGTAGTCATGAGCGAGGAACCCACCAGGCCCGATCAGCTTCGGCCCGAGCCCATCGAGCCGCAGCCACCGCCGGCAGTTCCGCCCCCGGCCGCAGCGACCGCGGCGGCAGACGCGGTCGTGCCTCCGAGCGCAACGCCGCCCGCACCGCCAGTCTGGCAGCCGCCGGCCGTGGTACCAGGCCCGTTCCCCGGCGTCCGCTTCGCGGACCATGGCGCCCGCCTGTTCTCGTTCATCTTCGACCACCTGATCATCCTGGGCGTCAGCATCCTGATCCTGATCATCTTCGGCGTCATGGCTGCCGTCTTCTCGGCAGTCGGTGTGGACTTCCTGTCGGCCACGTCCGTGATCGCCGGCATCATCGGGTTCTTCGCCGTCTACTTCGTCTACTTCCCGTACTTCTGGACGAAGGACGGCCAGACGCTCGGCATGCGGCCCTTCCATCTCCGCGTGGTGATGGACAAGGACGGTGGCAAGGTCACCCTCGGGCCGGCCATCCTGCGCCTGATCGGCTACTGGATCGATCAGATCATCTTCTACCTGGGCTTCGTCTGGGTCCTCATCGACAGCCGTCGGCGGGGCTGGCACGACCTCCTGGCTGGCACGGTCGTCATCCAGGAGGGATAGCAGGCATCCTGCTGCTCCTGGCCCTGCAGTGGGTCAGAGGTCGGCGACGATGACGAGCAGGACCGCGAAGATCAACGCGCCCGTGGCGATGAGCAGGAGCCACCAGCCGAGCTCCAGGCAGCCGACCGCGTCGCGCCGGTTCGGTCCCGTGACGAGGCCGCTCGCCGCGGACGCCGGAGCGTCGTCAACGGCGCCCTTGACCGCCCCGGCCTCCGTGGCCCACGTGCCGAGCCCGCGCGCCTCGTCGTAGCGGGCCCTACGGGCGGGATCGGTCAGCCAGTCGCGGGCGACGTTCAGGCGTTTGGCGAGGTCCTCGTCGGCGTCCTCGCCGGCCAGCACGTCCGGGTGGGCGCTGCGGACGGCCTCGCGGTGGGCGCTGCGGATGGCGTCGGGGTCGGCATCGGGCGCGACGCCCAGCTCGGCGTAGAGGTCGAAGTCGGGGATCGACTCGGGCATCGGGCCGAGGATAGCCGCATGCCTGGGCGTCCCGTCGACCGCCGGCAATGCGCGCTTGTACCATCGGAACGTGGAGACCACCGCCCCAGCCATCCTCGAGATCGGCATCGTGCTGCTGGCCGCCGTCGGTGCCGGGTTCCTCGCCCGGCGAGTCGGCCTGCCAGCCGTCGTCGGCTACCTCCTGGTCGGCCTTGTCGTCTCGCCCTTCACGCCGGGCTACGTCGCCGACCCGGAGCAGCTCCATCTGCTGGCCGACGTCGGCGTCGTGCTGCTCCTCTTCGAAGTGGGCATCGAAGTCGACCTGCGGACGCTCCGACGCGAGCAGCGCGCGCTCTTCTGGGTCGCTCCAGCGCAGATGCTGGTGACGACGCTCGTCGGGGGAGCGGTCTTCGTCGTCCTCGGCTTCGCCCCGATCCCGGCCGCCATCCTGGGCCTGTGTGTGGCCTTCAGCTCTTCGGTCGTGGTCGTCAACATCACTCGCAGCCGCCGGCGCACGACGGATCAGCCGACGGAGCGGTCGATGCTCGGCTGGGCCGTCCTGCAGGACGTGACCGGCGTGGTGGCCGCGGGCGTCCTCCTGGCCGCGCTGGCGCTCGGCGGACGGCCGGTCACTGACGCGTTCCTCGGTCTGGTCGCTTTCGCCCTCCTGGCGCTGGTCACGGCAGAAGTGCTGCCGCACCTCCTGGCCGGCCTCCGCCACGAGCACGATCTCTTCCTCATCACCTCGGTCGCCAGCGGCCTGGCGCTGGCCGGCGTGGGGGCCGTCGTCTTCGGCGTGCCCCTGGCCCTGGCCGCCTTCGTCGGTGGCCTGGCCATCACCGAGAGCCCGGTCGCGGCTGAAGCGCGGCGTCGCCTGCTGCCGTTCCGCGACCTCTTCGCGGTGCTCTTCTTCGTGGCCATCGGCACGCTCGTCGACCCCGGCGACCTGCTGGTCGGCCTGCCGATGCTGGGCGTCTTCCTGGTCCTCATCGTGGTCGCCAAGAGCGCCGTCGCATATGGCCTCGCGCGCCTGGCTCGGCTGCCCGCGCGCCCGCTCCAGCTGGCGGTCGGGCTCGGACAGATGGGGGAGTTCGGGTTCGTCAGCGGCTCGGCGCTCGTGACCGCTGGGGCCATCACGGGCTCCGACTACGTAGCGATGCTGGCGGCGGTCGTGATCAGCATCGCCGCCTCGGCCATCCTGGTCAGAGCGGTGATGCCGGGCGGTCGGCCAGATGGGACGAGCGCGGCCGGACCGCCGCCCACCGCCCGCCTCCAGCCGGACGCGTAGACTCGCCGCACCCGGCCGCGCAGACTCCGCCGGACCTGGCGGCGCATGACAGTGCGGCGATCGACGTCACAGAGGAGGATCGCGATGACCCTGGGACCCGCCTTCGGTGCACCACCACCGAGCGACTTCAACGAGCCCCATGACCTGCACCGTGAGCCCGCCCCTGTCGATCCCGACGAGGCGCTTGAACGCGACTCGACCGCCGAGTTGCCGTCGGTCAAACCCGCGTCCGACGAGCCCGCAAAGCCCGCGGCCGAGGAGCCGGCCAAGGGCCTCAGCCGCTGGTTCGGCTGGCTGCGCCGTTCAGGCTGACGCTATCCTCACCATTCGGAGAGGTGGCCGAGTGGTTGAAGGCAGCGGTCTTGAAAACCGCCGGACGAAAGTCTCGTGGGTTCGAATCCCACCCTCTCCGCCAGCTCATCGGTGGGCACCGGATGGTCGCCTGACCTAGCCTCACCCGTCACGATGGCTGGTCGCCTCGTCCTGCGCACGGACCGGCCGACGCGCGTGGGTCCGTCCGCTACCCCTCAAGGCGCGGTCGGCCGACTGTCTCCCAGACGTGGCGCCAGCCTTGGCTGAGGGAGCTGCCAGCGCGACCGTCAATCAGTCGTCGTCCTCTTCGTCCTCGTCGTCCTCGTCTTCGTCCTCGTCCTGATCGTCCTCGTCCTGGTCCTCGTCCTCGTCTTCGTCTTCGTCTTCGTCTTCGTCCTCGTCCTCGTCCTGGTCCTCAGCACCCTGGCTCTGCGTCTGGTTGTTCGACTGCTTGTGGTGCTTGGCAGGCTTGGCCTCGGGCTTCGGGCTGTCGGCGCCATCATCGTCGTCCGCGGCGTCATCCGCGTCATCGACATCGTCCGCCTCAGCCGCCTCCTCCTCGTCGTCACCGTTGGAGGTGCAGACGAGAACGTCGTCGTCGCATTCGACCTGTGCCATGAATGCCGCGATCGGATGCGCGAGCACGAGGTCGGCGAAGGTTGATTCGTCGAGGTTGGATGCCGGCCTGACCGAGTCGTTCGTGCCTCCCACGGTCGCCGGCGCAAGGACCAGGAGCACGAGGAGGCTGGTCGCTCCGACCGCGAGACTGAGCCGTCGAAGGGGGTTGGCAGGTGACACGCTGGCACCTCTCCATTCTGGTTCCATGCCGAGTCGCACCGCGACAGGCCGCC
>JBEVDC010000071.1:0-2841 GCA_040514195.1 Candidatus Limnocylindrales bacterium
CGTCACTACCGGGCGGGGCAGTTGGTACCGCCCGACCCTGGACAAGCTTGACCGTGCCGGCGAAGGCCACCACGACGACGCGGTCCGAGGGCAGGAACCCGAGCTCGAGGCCGTAGTCCTGCACGCGTGAGCGCACCAGGTCGATGAAGCTCGGCGAGGTCGTCAGTCGCTCATAGAGCTCGGCTGGTCCGATGACGCTCAGGTCGTACGGCGGCTGGAGGTAGGCGCTGTTGACGAGAACGGACGAGCCGATGTCGGTGAAGGCGGTCGTTTCCACCAGGCGCTCGCCGTTGACGCTGATGGCCTCAGCGCCGGCCTGCCACAGCTCGACCACCAGATCACGCAGGTCGCTGGCGGTGACCAGGTAGTCGGCGGCCGCTTCGCCCGGCGGCACGGGTTGTCCCGAGTCGTCGATGCGGACGATGAGTCCGGGCCCCTCGATCTCGACCAAGCCGGCCGCCAGGCGCGCTGTCGTGAGGTCCTCGTTGAGCTTCATGACTGCCTGGTCGGTGCCGGCGGAGGCATCTTCGGCAGCGGCGATCTGGCCACGCAACTCGAGGATGCGGGCCTGGAGCGCAGACTGTGCGGCGTCGAGCTCCCTGGCGGTTTCGAGCAGTGGCGGCCGCTCCGAACTGCTGTAGCGGACCCGCGGCCCCTCCGCCCCGAGCTGGACGGCGATCAAGAACCCGAGCGCCAGCAGGGCCACGGCGAAGGTCCACTGCCAGCCCGGCACGCGACGGATGCGGCCCGCGAGCGTGCTCACGGCTCGTCGGGTCCCGATGTTCGACGCCGCCCACGGATGCCGAGAAAGATGAGCAGGAGCGCCGCGAGCATGAGGACGGCTGCCACGACGGGCACCGACTGGTCGCCCTGCGTATCCGGCACGGGCGCGCCCGGGAGCGCGCCGTTCGCGTCGGCGGCGGCGGTCGGTCCGGGCGATCCCGCGGATGACCCCCCGCCCGCCCAGGACGAAGGCGTCGGCCCTGGTCGAGCGGCCTGCGGTCCCCTCGCCGCCGGCTGGGCTGCATCAAGATCCGCCAGCCAGGCCGCCTCGAAGGCGTCCATCCCCTCCCCGGTCGCGGCCACGAACGCTTCGTCGTCCGTCACGCCGAGTGCGTACGAGCGGATGAGCTTGACCAGATTCTCCTGGCCGTACGTCCGTACGAAGAAGTCGATGGCCGACGTGCCTTCCGCGTAGCCAAGGTAGAAGAGCTCCTCCCTATCCGAGGGGAAGCCGTTGGCGAGGGACGAGAGGGGCAGCAGCGTACCTCGATCGATGGCGTTCGCCACCCGCCGCCGGTCGCTATCGGTGTAGCCCTCCGAGAGAAAGACCGCCAGCCCTTCGTTCATCCAGTGCGGCGGCTCGTGGTAGGGGTTGTCGGTGGCGGTGTCGAAGACGAGATGCGCCAGCTCGTGCGGCACGACGATGGACAGCCAGGGCGAACCGATCTCGCTCACGGCGACGTTGGCGAAGAGCGTCCGGATCTCGGCGATGGCGCGGCCGGCCACGAATTCCTTGGTGCCCGGGCCGAGCGCGGCCTGGAAGTCGGCAGCGTCCGCATAGACGAAGAAGTCGATCGGCTCCGTCTCCGTGACGCCGAGCAGCTGTGCCGTCTCGGCGACGGAGTCCTCGGCGATCCGGAGGGCCCGCTCGGCGAACGATTCGTCGCCGGTCTGCCAGTGGAGCCGAACCAGGTCGCCCTCGACCGTCCGCCAATCGATCCGATCGTCGACGATGGCCAGCGTGGCCGCTGGACCGGTCTCAGGTTCCTCGCCCTCGAGTGTCACCCGGAAGCGATATTCGATGTGGCTGTTGGGCAGTTGGAAGCCCAGGTCGGTGTACTCGACCTCGTAGGCGCCCGGGCCGGCCGCCCCGAAGGCGACTTCCTCGACCAGCCAGGCCTCCGTGCCCGCCAGGCGTGTCATGAGCTCGACGCGGGCCGGTTCGCTCGGCGAGCGAAATGCCTGGCGCCAGAGGGTCTGGACCGGGAAGGTGGAGGTCGCCGTCGGTGGTTCGAAGGTCACCCCCCCGCCGGCCGCGATGGCGTTGGCCGGTGCAGCCAGGACGCTGAGGAGCAGCAGGGCGTTCGCCGCAAGGCTGCCGAGCCCGCTCCGACGCGCGCGCATCAGCGGTCCACGCGATCGAGGCTGGCATAGCGGAGGATGCCGAGCCCCGAGACCTCGGTGCCCACGAGATCGTCACGGCTCAGCGCCCAGCCGTCGTGATAGGCCATAGGGATGACCGGCACGGACTCGCGGACGATGGCTTCCGCGGCGGCGTAGGCTCGAGCCTGCTCATCGGCATCGTCGGTCGAGGCGGCGGCGTCGATCGCCGCGTCGTACGCGGGGTCACTCCAGCGGCCGTAGTTGTTGGTGCTGCCGGACTCCAGGAGAAGGCCGAGGAAGTCCTGAGGTGCGGGGTAGTCGGCCACCCAGGACATGGCCCAGAAGGCCGGTCCATCGCCGCTCTCCAGGCGCTCGAAGTAGGCCTCGAAGGGCATCGCTTCCTGGCGCAGGGTGATGCCGAGTTCGGCCTTGACCTGCTCGGCGATGGGGCCATCCCAGGCGTACCCCTGGGTCACGATAGCCGTCTCCGGAAAGCCCTTGCCACCCGGGTAGCCGGCCTCGGCCAGGAGCCTCCGTGCCTCGACCGGGTCGTAGGTCGGCAACGCGTCGACCTCGCTGCGTCCCGGGATGCCTGGCGGCACCAGCGAGGTCGCCTGGATGGCGTCGGGCGTGGTCAAGCCGACGATCCGGCGCCAATCGACGGCCTTGCCGAACGCCTGTCGGACGCGCACGTCGTCGAACGGAGGACGGGTGGTGTCGAAGCCGTAGAAGTCA
>JBEVDC010000108.1:0-15049 GCA_040514195.1 Candidatus Limnocylindrales bacterium
GCCACGGTCTTCAAGATGACGCAGCCGGTCGCCGCCCGTCAGGGTCAGCGAGGCGGCACCCAAGCCCCCCGACCGGTGCCCGCGCGGTCGACGGTCGTTTCCTCGGCCCCTCGGCGCCGGACCCGCCGCGCAACATCGCCGGGCGTCCGGAGGACGGAGCATTCCAGGGCCGTTTCGCATGCGAGCCTGTCGATGTTCACCGAGAACTACCCGACGTTGCCGGAGTGGGTCCGACCGCGCTCGACGCCCTGGGCGTGGGGAGCAGGCGCGAACGGTCAGGCAACGAGTCCGGGCCACCCCGCCGACCAGGCCCCGGAGGCGAGCCGCGTCGCAACGACCGGTGAGGCGAGCCCGATGTCGACCTCGCGTGGCCCGACCGCCCGAGCCAGGCGCTTCCTCTACGAGCATCCTGAGGACCGGACATTCGAGCGCACGATGCGCACATTCCTGCGCGGCGGGCATGACTCGGGTGACCAGCCGGTCGATCCCGACGACCGCCGCACCTGACGCCGGCCCGAGGCTCGCCGACCCGGCGGCGTAAGATGCCCGCCATGGACGACCAGCGCGCTCGGCCGCCCCGCGGCTTCTCCAGTCGCGCCATCCTCGCGGCCACGCGGAGCCCGAAGATGACCCAGCAGAGCACGGCCGTGCCCATCTACCAGAGCGCGACCTTCGCCGCCGATGACGCAGCGCAGCTAGCCGAGCTCACGGCGTCCGGCGACGGCTACACGTACGCGCGCCTCGGCAACCCGACGGCGGCGGCCATGGCGGCGGCCATCGCCGAGCTCGAGGGCGCCGAGGCCGGCTTCGCCTTCGGCTCGGGTATGGCGGCCATCCATGCCGCACTGGCGTCCTCCCTTCGAGCCGGAGATCGCGTCGTCGCCACGCGCGCCGTCTACGGCAGCACGCGGCAGCTCCTCGACCGGGTCTTCGCGCGCTTCGGCGTCCGGACCGACTACGTCGATGCGACCGACCTGGCTGCCGTGGGGTCGGCCCTCGCTGGCGCCAGGCTGCTGTACGTCGAGACGATCGCGAACCCGACCACCGTCGTCGCGGACATCGCGGGGCTGGCCGAGCGTGCCCATGCCGCGGGCGCCGAGCTGATCGTCGACAACACCTTCGCGTCGCCCTACCTCTGCCGGCCCATCGAGCTCGG
This sequence comes from Candidatus Limnocylindrales bacterium, assembly GCA_040514195.1. GTDB lineage: Bacteria > Chloroflexota > Limnocylindria > Limnocylindrales > CSP1-4 > CSP1-4. Next base: position 1,157 of record JBEVDC010000108.1, read on the forward strand.
CGCGGACCTGGTCGCGGTCTCGGCGACCAAGTGGCTGAGCGGCCACTCGGACGTGCTCGCCGGCGCGGTGGTCGGATCCACTAGCCGGATGCGCGACGTGCGCGAGGTCGAGATCGACACCGGCGGCATCGTGGCGCCGTTCTCGGCCTTCCTCGTGCTGCGCGGCATCGCCACGCTGGCCGTGCGCATGGACCGCCACTGCGAGAACGCCCTGGCACTCGCTCGTTGGCTGGGGGCGCAGGACGGAGGCTATCCGGTCGTCTATCCGGGCTTGCCCGACCATCCGCAGGCGGCTGTCGCCCAGCGCATGCTTCGGGCGGGCGGCGGCATGCTGACGCTCGACGTGGGCACGCGTGAGGCGGCCCTCGCGTTCATCGATGCGCTCAGCATCCCGGAGCAGACGGCGTCATTGGGGAGCATCCGTACGCTGGTCGTCCATCCAGCCAGCACCTCGCACCGACAACTCGATGCCACGGGCCTGTCGGAGGCAGGGATCTCCGAGGGCCTGCTGCGCGTCAGCGTCGGCCTGGAGGACGTGGAGGATCTCATCGCCGACTTCGCCGTCGGACTGGCCGCGGCGCGCTCGGCGGTCCCCGCGTAGCGCCATCACCACTATCTCGCTCGGCCGACGCCGGGCTTCCGACCTCGGCGACCCGCTGGGACGCTTCGGGCTGGCCATCTGGCGGACCCTGAGCGACGTCCGATTCGCGGTCGTTCAGATCATCGTCCTGGCCGTGGCCGGGCTGATCGGCACGATGATCCGTCAGATCCCGGCCTTCGCCCTGCGCGACAATCCGGCCGCGTACGCCACGGAGATGGCCGACCTGCACCGGCGCTATGACCCCGTCGCCGTCCTGGGCATCGGGATCGGTCCCACGATGGTCGACATCTTCGAAGGACTGGGCTTCTTCCGCATCTTCACCGCGCCCTGGTTCACGGCCCTGCTGACGCTGCTCATCCTGAGCATCGTCGTCTGCACCATCGACCGAACCCCGCGCCTGTGGCGCGGCGTGCGCACGGTGCGGGTCGAGCAGCCGGCAGCCTTCTTCGATGCCCGCCTGCCCGAGCGCGCCGTCTTCGCCGGAGTCGAGGTCGCGGATGACGTACTCGCGACGGTCCTTCGGCGGCGGCGCTTCAACGTCCAGGCGGCGTCCGAGGACGACGTGACCTTCACCTACGGTGACCGCAACCGCTACCTCAAGATGGCCACCCTGCTGACGCACCTCGGGCTCATCCTTTTCCTGGTGGGTGGCGCCGTGACCGGCGCCTTCGGCTTCGAGACGGCCGTCTTCGTGGGCGAGGCCCAGACGGCGCCCGTCCAGCCGGTCGGCACGCCCGGCAACCTGTTGGTCAAGAACCATGGGTTCGAAGCCCCGACGCGACCGGACGGCTCGTTCGCCGACTTCCGGACCGACCTGGCCGTCTATCGCGACGGGCAGGAGATCGCGCGCAAGACCATCCGGGTCAACGACCCCCTGACCGTCGATGGTTTCGCCTTCCATCAGAACTCGTTCGGGGCGGCCGAGACCCTGCGCATCATCGACAGCAGCGGCAAGCTCGTGTGGTCGGGTCCGGTGCTCATGGACTCGCAGCTGCTCGGCAAACCACAGGGCTTCCTGACCATCCCGGGCTCGCCGCTCGGTCTCTTCGTCATCCTCGATCGCGACCCAGCGGGGGCCGGCCGTCTGACCGTCGTGGGCACGGACGGCTCGCTCGATGCCTCGGGCAGCATCCTGCCGGTGTTCGCCGACCAGGTCGGGCTCGGCGCCTCGACCGACCCGCGCACGACGGCTGGCTATGAGGTGACCTGGACGGAGGCTGGCGCGTTCACCGGCCTGGTCATCAGGAAGGATCCCGGCCAGCCCTTCATCTGGCTCGCGTTCCTGTCCCTGATCAGCGGCATCGTCCTTTCGTTCTACTTCCCGCGCCGGCGCGTCTGGCTGCGGCGGGTCGGACAACGGATCGAGGTAGCGATGCTGGCCGACCGCTACGTCGACGTGCGCCGGGAGTTCGCCGCACTCCTAGAGGACCTGGCTCATGTCACGGCTCGGCGCCCGGAGCAACGTCTCGAGTAATCTGGAGTGGAGGCTGGCCAAGCGTGCGCTGTACCGCAGCCCGCACCTCCGCTAGAGTCGCGTCTCGGGATCCTCTGGAGGCTACGACCTGGTGCGCTGCGGATCATGTGATAGCGAGAACGAGGCTGGCCGCAAGTTCTGCGGCGAGTGCGGTGTGCGCCTTCTCGTCGCCTGCCCGGCGTGCGGCGAAGGCAACACCCCCGGTGTCCGCTTCTGTGGCGAATGCGGCAACCCCCTCGAGGCCGCCGGCACGCCGGTCGCGTCGGCCTCGCCGGCCGCCCACGAGTCGGAGCGGCGACTGGTCTCGGTCCTCTTTGCCGACCTGGTCGGCTTCACGACCCTTGCCCAGGACCGCGATCCGGAGGAGACGCGCGAGCTACTGACGCGCTACTTCGACCTGGCCCGAGACGTCGTCCAGCGTTATGGGGGCGTGGTCGAGAAGTTCATCGGCGACGCGGTCATGGCGGTCTGGGGTGCGCCCATCGCGACCGAAGATGACGCCGAGCGTGCCGTCCGCGCGGGTCTCGAGCTGGTCGATGCCGTCCGCTCGCTCGGCCACGACCTCCGAGCCCGGGCGGGCGTGTTGACCGGCGAGGCGGCGGTAACCATGGGCGCTGTCGGCCAAGGCATGGTCGCGGGTGACCTCGTCAACACGGCCAGCCGCCTCCAGTCGGTGGCGGCGCCAGGGACCGTCCTGGTCGGCGAGTCCACGCAGCGCGCGGCGGCCGCGGCCATCGTCTTCGAGCCGGCCGGAGAACAAGTGCTCAAGGGCAAGACGGCGCCCGTGCCGTCATGGCTGGCATTGCGCGTGGTGGCCGAGCGGGGCGGCCGCGGCCGTTCGGACACCCTCGAGGCCCCCTTCGTGGGGCGCGACGAGGAGCTGCGGCTGCTCAAGGACCTCTTCAACGCGACGGGGCGCGAACGGCGCACGCGGCTCGTCTCGATCACCGGCCAGGGTGGCATCGGTAAGAGCCGGCTCGCCTGGGAGTTCCTGAAGTACATCGATGGCCTGCTGGAGGACGTCTACTGGCACGAAGGCCGCTCGCCCGCGTACGGCGACGGCATCACCTTCTGGGCGCTCGGCGAGATGGTTCGGCGGCGAGCCGACCTGCGCGAGGACGACGACGAGGCGACGAGCCGCAAGCGGATCGCCGCCACGCTGGCCGAGCACGTCCCGGACGAAGACGAGCGAACCTGGATCGAGCCTGCCCTCCTCACCCTGCTCGGCATCGGCGAAGCGCCGGCGTCGCAGCGAGAGGAACTCTTCGCCGCTTGGCGGACCTTCTTCGAGCGCATCGCGACCGGTGGCACGGTGGCCATGGTCTTCGAGGACCTGCAATGGGCGGACGCGGGCCTCCTCGATTTCATCGACCACATGCTCGAGTGGTCGAAGTCGTCGCCGATCTACATCGTGACTCTGGCTCGACCGGAGCTCCTGGAGCGACGGCCGGACTGGGGTGCAGGCCGCCGGAACGCGGTCTCGATGACCCTCGAGGCGCTGCCCGAGCCGGCCATGCGCGAGCTGCTCGGCGGCCTGGTGCCCGGCTTGCCGGAGAGCGCGATGCGTTCCATCGTGGAACGCGCCGAGGGCATCCCGCTCTACGCCGTGGAGACGGTCCGGATGCTCGTGGCGGAGGGCCGGCTGGAGGCGACCGGCGACGGCTATCGGCCGACCGGCGACCTGGCCGCACTGGCGGTCCCGGAGACGCTCCAGGCTCTCATCACGGCGCGTCTCGATGGGCTCGATCCGGGCGACCGGGTGCTCCTCCAGGACGCCGCTGTCCTGGGTCAGAGCTTCACGATCCGGGCGTTGGCGGCCGTGAACGGCGCTGACGAAGCCGACATCGAGCCGCGCCTCCGTGGCCTCGTCCGACGTGAGCTCTTGCGCCTCGACGCGGACCCTCGCTCGCCAGAGCGTGGCCAATACGGCTTCGTCCAGGGCCTCATCCGCGAGGTCGGCTACGGCACGCTGGCCAGGCGCGACCGCCGTGCGCGGCATCTCGCCGCCGCCCGCTACTTCGAGGCACTGGGCGACGACGAGCTGGCGGGTGTCCTCGCCGCGCACTACCTGGCCGCCTATCAGGCTGCACCGGAGGGCGAGGAAGGCGAAGCGGTCGCGATCCAGGCGCGGCTGGCGCTGCGTGGTGCCGCCGAGCGAGCTCGCGCCCTGGGCTCGCACGAACAGGTCATCGCCTATCTGGATCAGGCGCGCATGGTTGCGACCGCCGAGGTCGAGCGCGTGGAGCTTCTGGGGGAGATCGGCGAAGCCGCCTCGCAGCTCGGCCGCTTCGCCGAGGCCGAGACCATCTTGCGTGAGGCGCTCCTAGCCCGGCGTGCGCTTGAAGATCGAGCTGCAACGGCTCGCGCCGTGGCCGCCGTTGCGGAGGTGCTCATCACCGAGTATCGCACCGGCGAAGCTGAGCAGATCCTTCAGGATGCCGAGCGTGAGTTCGCGGATCTTGCGGACGAGCCAGACTATGTTGCGCTCGTGGCCCAACGGGCTCGAGGCCTGTACCTCAGCAACCGCGAAGCGGAGGCCCTCGACGTCGTCGAGCGCGCCCTCGCGCCGGCGGATCGGCATGACATGCAGGACTTGGTGGCGGACCTCCTGGTCACGAAGGCCGGTTCGTTGGTCGCCGTCAACCGGCAGATCGAAGGGCTCGCCCTGCTCCGCGCGGCGCTCGACATGGCGACCTCTCGAGGTCTCCACCGCATCGCGGTCCGGGCGCTCGTCAACCTGGTCTCGATCCTGATCACGGCCGACCCCCGCGAGGGCCTTGCCTTGGCGAACGTCGGAATCGACCTCGCCCGTCGCATCGGCAGTCGATCGATGCTCGTGGTCATCATCGGCAACGGCGCTGAGGCGGCGATGCGGACCGGGGACTGGGATTGGATCGACACGCAATGGGCTGAGCTCGGAGACGTGCCGACCGAGGCTTCGGACCGCCTTTCCATGCTCTACACGGAGGTCGCATTGGACGCGGCCCGCGGCGCGAGCATCACGCGATCGATGGCTGAGCTGGAAGCCCTGATGGCCGGGGAGCTCGAAGCGATGTCGCTCGGCGAGATGGCCCGCGTGCGGTCGTGGGTCGCGCTCGTCGAGGGCCGACTTGCCGAGGCGGTCGAGCAGGGCTTGCGTTCGGCGGATCTCTACGCCGGCGCGCTCGGGGCGACCTTGCCGTGTGCCGGCCGTGCGGCCCTCTGGAGTGGCGATCTCGTATCGGCGCGCACGTGCTTGCGTCGCCTCGAGGAGCTCATCCGCCGCGATTCGGCCATCGTCGTGGCCGCGCTCACGATCCGGGCGGGCCTTGATGCCGTCGAGGGGCGCCGATCGGAGGCGCTGGCAGGGTACAGCCAGGCCTTGGCCCAGTGGCAAGCCCATGGCGCCGAGTTCGACCGGGCGCTCTGCGCGCTCGACGCGGTCGTCCTCCTCGGCACCGACCGGCCCGAGGTCCGAGCCATGGGCGACGACGCTCGAGCCATCCTGACTCGTCTCGGCGCCCGGCCCTTCCTCGAGCGCCTCGAAGACGCCATGGGTCGCTCTTCCTCCGGTGCGTCCGCGGCGCCGATCGACCGTGACGAAAGACTGGACAGCCAGGTGTCCGCTGTGGCGGAGTCATCAGAGCGAGCGACGATCGGCTGAAGCCACGCTAGGCCTGCGCTACGCTCGGAGGATGCCGGATCTCGAGCTCCTCCGTCGCGCGGTGTTTCCGTCGGCGGCCGAGCTCGTGCCCATCGCCGGCGCAGCGCCGGACGTGGCCTGGGTCCGTGTCCTCAAGCCACGCGTGCCGGCGTTCGACGCCCTCGACCAGCGAGATGTCGCCCTGATCCCCGCTTCGGCGCTTGCGACGCTGATCGCTGGTGGCGTGGAGCCGTCCACCGTCGTCGATGCCCTTGCCGAGGCCGGTGCGTCGGCCGCCCTGCTCGTGGGCAGCGGCCCTGATCCCGGCGAGGCTGAGCTCATCCGGAGGGCGGGCGAGGCCTCGATCCCGCTGTGGAGGCTCGCCGACGACGATGTCACGACTATCGAGCGCGCGATCATCGCCGTCCTGATCAACGAGCGAGCCGCCATCGAGCGCCGCGCCGCCGAGCTCGAGTCGGAGCTCGGTGCCCTGGCCCTCGCCGGCGCCGACCTCACTGCCGAGGCGGCAGTGGTGGCCGCCGCGCTCGGGCGGGCCGTAGCCATCGAGGGTCCGCGCGGGCAGGTCGTGGCGGTTCACGCCCCGTCGGATCCCACAGCCGCAGGAGCGGCCGCCGCCTACCTGGCCAACCGTCGCCACGTGCTGCTGCGGACGTCACTGCCCGGCCAGGGCGGCGCGCTCCCGGGCGCGCTGGTTCTCCTGGGCGAGCCCCCCGCCACGGAATTCGAACGCGTTGCCGTGGACCGCATCTCGGCGCTGATGGCGCTCGAATTGTCACGCGACCTGGCGGGCCGTCGCGAGGCCGGCCCGACGCGGCGATCGGATGCCATGCCCGCAGACGGACCGCCCTGGGTCGCGCTCATGACACGCCAGCTCGTGGCCGGCAGGGCCTCCGAGCTCGAGGCCCGAGAACGCCTTCGCGAGCGGATCGCACGCCTGGCGCCAGCCCGACGACTCCGGCTGCGCGGCGACGCGCGTAGCCTCGAGCTGCGGGTCGTCGTGGCGGCCGCAGGTGCCGACCCCCTTGGCCTGGCCATGGCTGCGCGGGTGGCCGAGCTGGCCGGTCGGACGGTGGCCGTTTCCAGACCCTTCCACCGACCGGACGATCGCCCCCTCGCCGAGCAGGAGGCGCGGGCGACCCTCGAGGCCGCAGAGGCGCTGCCATCGGCCGCCTCGCCGGGGCTCATCGTGCGGGCGGATCGTCTGGCCGCACTCCGGTTGCTGGGCAGCCTGCACAACCTGCCCGACGGTGTCCAGAACGCCCGCCTGCTGCTTGCTCCACTCCTCGTCGGGCGCCCGTCGGTCGTCGCGGAGCGCCTGGCGACGCTCAGAGCGGTGCTCGAGCAGCCCGGCCTCTCCCAAGCTTCACGATCGCTGGGCATCCACCGCAACACGCTGGCGTACCGGATCGGCCGCATCGAGGCGGCCGGTGGCTGGCGCCTCGATGAGCCGGATGTCCGGTTCGTCCTCGCGCTGGCGGTCAGAGTCGTGCAAAACGCCCAAGAAGTGGCCGGGACGTAGGCGCATCTGAAGCGGCCAAACCGCTCCCCTTCGTCGTACCATGCCCACATTCGTGCGCGCTGCCCGAATGCGTGGGTCGTTCGGCGGCTGCGGCCATGGAGGACAGACGTTGACGATCGAGTTTCGCGAGATGGATGCCATCTCCAAGATCGAAGCGGCCAAAGAACACAACGTTCGCTTCGTGCAGCTCCAGTTCACGGACATCCTGGGCATCGTGAAGGCGGTCACCATCCCGCTCCACCAGCTCGAGGGCTCCGTCCAGCACGGCACGTGGTTCGATGGCAGCTCCATCGAGGGCTTCACCCGGATCGCCGAGAGCGACCAGTGGCTGCGCCCGGACATGGACACCTTTGCCGAGATCCCCTGGCAGCCCGGCCACGGCACGCTCGGCGCCGGCCCGCTCGGCAGCCGCGGCACCGCGCGTGTGATCTGCGACGTCATGACGCCGGCCGGCGAACCGTTCGCCGGCGACCCTCGCTACATCCTCAAGCGGCAGGTCGAGCGCGCCGCGAAGCTTGGCTACAAGTGGAACACGGGGCCCGAGCTCGAATTCTTCCTCTTCCGCCGTGACGAGGATGGCCACGTCGCGCCGTTGCCGCACGACCAGGCCGGCTACTTCGACTTCTCGACCGACCTGGCCCAGGAAGTCCGCCAGGACATGGTCAACGCGTTGGAGGCTTTTGGCATCCGTGTCGAAGCCGCCCATCACGAGGTGGCGGCCGGCCAGCACGAGATCGACTTCGAGTACGACGATGGACTGCGGACGGCTGACAACGCCATCACGTTCAAGTTCACGCTCAAGGCCATCGCCAACCTGCACGGCCTCTACGCGACCTTCATGCCCAAGCCGATCCACGGCATCAACGGTTCGGGCATGCACACCCACCAGAGCCTCTACGACCTGAAGGCCGAGCGGAACGGGTTTGCCGACCCGGACAACAAGTACGGCCTTTCCGACCTCGCCCGCAGCTACATGGCGGGCATCCTCACCCATGCCCGCGGCATGATCGCGGTCCTGGCGCCGACCGTGAACTCCTACAAGCGCCTGGTCCCGGGCTACGAAGCGCCGACATACCTGACCTGGGGCCGGACGAACCGCTCGGCGCTCATCCGCGTGCCGAAGGCGTCACCTGGCCGGAGCGTCGAAGCCACGCGCGTCGAGGTCCGTTGCCCGGATCCGTCCTCGAACACCTATCTCGCCTTCGCCGTCATGCTTGCCGCTGGCCTGGATGGCGTCGAGAAGGGCATGACGCTCGGCGATCCGGTCGAAGAGAGCCTGTTCGAGATGAGCGCCGCGCGCATCGCGGAGCATGGCATCCGCGAGTTGCCGGGCACCCTCGGCGAGGCGCTCGACGAGCTGGAGAAGGACGAGGTCATCCGGGATGCCCTCGGCGCCCACGTCTACAGCCACTTCGTGGCCGCCAAGCGCGAGGAGTGGGACGAGTACCGGACCCAGGTCTCCGACTGGGAGATCGATCGCTACCTCGACGCCTATTAGTCACTCCGGTCGGCATCTGTCGGCCGCGAGTCGCGAGGCAAGATGGAAGGCGGTGGACGCGAGTCCACCCCCTTCCCTTGGTCCCCTGAGCGCGGATCGGCCAGATCAGCTCTCGCGGTGGCGGATCCTCCGCTCGCAGCTTCGGTCGGCGATGTCGAACATGCCGAGATAGGCGACATCCCAGCCCCGTCCACAATGGACGGCGTCGGCCATCTTGTCCCCGCCGACCCGGATGACGTCGTTGCCCGGGCCGCCGTAGACGATGTCCCGCCCCGCTCCTCCCCAGATCGCGTCGGCAGCGCCGCCGCCGAAGAGGGTGTCCGGTCCGGGCCCACCGTAGACCGCATCCTCGCCGTCGCCGCCGGCGAGCCTGTCGGCGTTCGGTCCGCCCTTGATCACGTCCTGGCCTGCGCCGCCGCGAACACCGTCGCGGCCGGTGCCGCCGAAGACGACGTCGTTGCCGTCACCGCCGTAGATCAGGTCGTGATCGGCGCCACCATCGATCAAGTCGGCGCCGCCGAGGCCCTCGAGGATATCGTCTCCCTCCAGGCCCCAGATCTTGTCGGCGTCGGCCGTGCCGATGAGGTGATCGGGTCCTGGGGTGCCGGGGATGTCCGCGGCCAGCGTGGCAGCTGGGAACATGAGGACGGCCCCGAGAGTCATCGCGCTCACGGTCAGTCGTCGGGCGATGCGGGTCGACATGGGCTTCACCTCGTTGCTGTCGGGGCGTCGGTCCATTGATCGGACCGCCTCCGCTCGCCGACCATAGGCGGGGAGCCACGGCCTCGCAGCCCCCATGTCAGCCCCGAGTGTAAGCGCGCGGTAAGGCCGACCAGACCATCGGCCGGACGGTCAGGACCATTCGTGTTGACCGAGCGCACCGTTCGACGTTGTGCCTGCTCACGGGGCACCCGGCGTTCATGGTGACCCACTCCCGTCGGCGTCAGCCGAAGCGTCCTCGGTAGGCGGGTGGCAGCAGCGCGGCGATCGACCGCATCATCGTGTCCGTGCTCGCGTCGAGCGCCGCTCGCCGGTCCCGGTTCGCCGTTCGGCCGCCTTGCCCCTCGGGTGTGGGGTCGGGCTGACCATGGGTGGCCCAGAGATCGATCGGTGGGCCGAACCGGATGGTCACGGTCGTCCCGAACCTCGGACGTCTGCCGCCGACCGGCCATGTCCGCTCGGAGCCCGCGATCCCGACCGGCAGGATCGGCGCCCCCGACCGAACCGCCAGCAGGACGACACCGGGCATCGGCTCACCGAGCACGGCCGTGCGTGAGCGAGTGCCCTCGGGGGCCAGGCCGAGCCAGTCGCCGCCTTCGAGGACCGCGCGCGACATCCGATATGCGTCGCGATCCGCCTGACCCCGTCTGACCCCGAAACCGCCATAGGCGCGCAACGCCGGTCCCATGATCGGTGTCTCCATCGCCTCGGCCTTGGCCATGTAGCGGACGCGTCGTCCCGCTGCGCGCCAGATCGCGAGGCAGATGAGCGGCGGATCCGCGATCGAGAGATGGTTCGAGGCGACGATCACGCCGGGCCGATCGGGGAGTTGCTCGACGCCCTCCACCACCAGGCGGGTTCGTGTCACGACGATGGCCAAGCGGATGACGAGGTTCAGGAAGCGGAAGGCCAGGGGCGTCTGCGGCCGGGGCATGGCCGATCGGTCGCCCAGTGCGCCGATGGCTACGGCGTCTCCACGCCGTGCTGGCGAGCGCCGATCATCTCACCGCCGTCCACCCCGATGACGTTGCCGGTCATCCAATGGAGGCGGGACGAGGCAAGCGCGACGACGGCCTCGGCCACGTCCTCGGGCGTCGTCAGCCGGCCGCCCGGGTTCCGCCGTTGCGCTTCCTGGCGAAGCTCCTCGTGGCCGGGGATACGACGCAAGGCGGGCGTGTCGGTCACGCCAGCACGGATGCAGTTGACCGTGATGCCCTCGGGGATGAGCTCCATCGCCAGCTGCCGGCAATGCGATTGGAGGGCGGCCTTGGCCGCGGAGACCGCGCCGTAGGTCGGGACGTTGTGCTCGGCACCCTCGGAGGTCATGGCGAAGAGACGCGAACCCGGGGCGAAGAGCCCGGCGTGGAAGAGGTCGTGCACCCAGTAGACCATCGAGTGGCCCATCACGTCCACGGTCATCTCGAGCTGCTTCTGGCTGAGCTCCTTCTTCTCCGCATCGGTCGTGATATAGGAGAGGGTCGCCCCGAAGGCCAACGAGTGCAGGAAGACAGCGATGTATGGATCGGCACCTTCAGCCCGTCGTGACGAGAAACGGGACCGGATGTCATCGATGACTGCCGCCCGGCGCTCCGGGTCCGCGGCGTTGACGTTGTGGAAGACGGCCGGCACGCCCATCGCGGCGATCTCGTCGCGAACTGCCTCGGCGTCTGCCCGTGAGGCCCGCAGGTCGAGGTGGACCCCGACGATCGCGTAGCCGTCCCGGGCCAACGCCTTTGCCGTCGCCCCTCCGAAGCCGCTGCTGGCGCCGAGTACGAGCGCCCACCGCTCCCGGGGATCGCGTCCATCCGTCAAGGGTCCGACCTCCTCCGTCTCGTCAGCCGAGAGTGTAGCCGCGGGCAGTTTCGAGCGACCCTTCCCGGCGCCTTCGAGCCGTTTCCCGCGAGCCGTTCGTGCTACGTTCCGCGCATGGCCCATCCACGCGTCGAACAGCTCCGCTTCGCCCGCTCCGAGTGGCAGCGCGGCCTGCGCGGGCTGTCCGACGAGGACGCACGTCGACGGCTGCTGCCCATGAACTCGATCTCCTGGATGGTCGGCCACCTCGCTTGGCACGAGCGGCTCATATGGGCCGAGCGAGCCCAGGGGCTCTCGGTCGAGCCAGTCTTGGACGCGGTCGCCACCGGTCAGCCCGCCTCGACGCCGGCGCTGGCCGAGATGTGGGCAGCCTGGAAGCGAATGGTCGCCCTGGCCGATCCGTTCCTTGACGGCCTGACGACGGCCGACCTGGAGCGCCAGCTGCCGAATGACCATCGGGACTTCCCATATCTGGCGGGCACCCAGCTGCAGCGCATCACGTACCACTACTGGTGCCACATCGGCGAGGCGTCTGCAGTGCGCCAGATGCTCGGCCATCGGCGACTGGCGCAGTTCGTCGGCGACATCGACGCCAAGGCAGCCTTCCGGCGAGAGCCCGACTGAGACGACGCGCGCGACCGAGTCCTCAGGCGACGGCCGCAGCGGTGGGAGCGGGCGGTGCGATCCGATCTCGCGGATACGCGAACATGGCGAGCCCGGCCAGGGCGAACGTCACCGCCGCCACGACCACGGCCGCATGGATGTCGATCTGCTCCCAGATGCGCGCCGCACCGAGCGCCCCGACCACGATGCCCAGGTTGGTCAGGGCAGTGATGATGCCGAAGATGCGACCACGCCGGCCCTCGTCGGTCTCGGCCGCGAGGAGGGCGAACCAGGAGGCCTCGAAGCCCGTCAGCCCACCGCCACCGGCGATCGCCGCCACGTAGACGAGCACGTGCGGCGCGCCCGCCGCGAAGACCAGGCCGAAGCAGACCACGGGGATGCAGCCGAGGATGGCCATCCTGCGGCGGCCGGTCCGGTCGGCCTGGCGCGCAAGCCACGGGCCTAGGACGACGCTCCCGAGTCCGAACATCGAGAAGACGACGCCAACGTCGACGGTCGTCCAGCCGAGTGTGCCCGTGGCGAAGATGGCGTAGGTCGTGATGAAGGCGCCGAACCCCGCGTTGAGCGCCAGCTGGGCGAAGAAGAGGGCGAGGAGTGGGCGTCGTCCATGGTCTGGCTCGGGTTCGCCCTCGATGGCGGTCGGGGCAGCGGCCACGCCGACTGGATCACCCAGCGGGTCCGTCGCGAGGGGCTCGGCCGCCGATGCGGCAATGGCCGGCTCCGCGCCCGCCGCGGGTCGCGGCAGGTAGAGGGCCGCCACGGTCGCCAGCGCGCTCGTCGCCGCCACGAGCAGGAACGGTACCCGCAGGTCGCCGACGACGACGAGGAGGCCGCCGATCGCAGGACCGAGGACAGAACCGGCCGCGCCAGCCGCCGACAGGATGCCGTTCGAGAAGGCTCGTCGGGCCCGGTCGGTGACCTCGGTCAGGTAGATCCGCTCGGAGACCTGATTGATGCCGCCCCCCAGGCCCGCCAGGCCCCGGTAGAGGATGAGCGGCAGGGCCGCCGTGGCCGTGGCGATGAGCAGGTTCGCGCCCGCATAGAGCCCGATCCCGAAGGCGACCAGGCGTCGTGACGCCAAGCGCTCCGTCAGGAATCCGCCGGCGAGCTGGCCGACGGCGCTCGTCACGGCATGCGCGCTGGTGAGCAGCCCGAGCATGAAGGGCGTGGCACCGAACTGCGTCGCATAGAGCGGCAGCAGTGGCAGCATGACCGCCACGCCGATCTGCACCACGAAGGCCATCGATGCCAGCAGCGCGAGCGGCCGGTCTACCGCGCGCACTGCCGCCCGGATCCGGGTCGCTCGCAAGTTCACACGGGCATTGTGTCGGACCCGGGCACCGCTGATAGGCTCGGGGCGTGGAAGCCCCGACCGCCCTGGAGCCCGCTGCGTCCCCGGTCATCCGACCGCTGCGCACGCTCGGCCTGGTCAGCACGCTGCACGCCGCGAACCACGCCCAGGCCGTCCTGATGCCGCTCATCTACATCGCGGTCATCGACGAATGGGGCGTCTCGATCGGCACCATCGGCCTGCTCGTGGCGGTCAGCAGCATGGCCTCGGGGCTGGCGCAGGCGACGTACGCCTCGCTGACGCGCCACTTCACGCGGGCTCGGTTGCTCGGATGGGGTGGCGTCGTGATGGGCGGCTTCCAGTCGTTGATGGCGCTGGCGCCGGGCATCGTCGCCTTTGGTGGCGGGCTGGTCGTCGCCCGCGTCGGCGGCTCGCCCCAGCATCCAGTCGGCAATGGGCTGCTGGCTGAACAATTCCCGCCGGAGCGCCGCGGCTTCGCCATCAGTGCCCACATCGCGGGCGGCAATGTCGGGACGGTCATCGTGCCCCTGTTGGGCGCTTGGCTGATCGCCGGGCTCGGCTGGCGATGGACGCTCGTCCTCTTCGGCGTCCCGACCGTGCTCATCGCGCTGGGCATCGTCGCCTTCATCCGCGAGTCCGGCACGGATCGGGCCGCGGCGGTGGCCTCAGGAAACGTCCGAGATGCCTTCC
>JBEVDC010000051.1:0-12562 GCA_040514195.1 Candidatus Limnocylindrales bacterium
CCTCCTGATCCCCGAGGCGGGGCAGGCGGACGAGGGAGCGCCAGGTCGGGAAGTCGACGAGGTGGCGCGAGACGGCACGCAGGATCCGGCCCGCATCGTCATCACCTGCGTGGCCTGCGACCAGCGCGTCCGCCGCAGCCTGCGTGCGGGCCTGCCGAGCGTGTTGGGCGGACAGAGGCATCGCCTCCGTGTCCCGATAGAGCGGGTACAGCTCGTCGGCATGGGCTCGATACCAGCCGTAGAGCTCGCCGAACGCGCGCCGAGCTCGCTCGGCCAGGTCCGGGATGGCGAGCCAGGCCTCGGCGGCCGGTCGTGGGTTTTGCATCGTCCAATGCGCCATGCACGCCTGGAAGAGGGCGTCGGCATCGGCGAAATGCCGATAGACGGTCAACCGCGTGACCCCAGCTTCCTCGGCCACGCACGCGATAGAGGTATGGGCTGGTCCCTTCGTGGTGTGCAGTCTCACCGCGGCCTCGGTGATGCGCAGTCGGGTCTGGTCGACCTGGCCGGCCCGCCGGCGCATCCGATAGGGGCGTGATTTCATTGAACGGCAGTGCTCATTCGATATTGACAAGGTGTGCCACGTCGTTCATTGTACACACCTGTTCACTCGATAGATGCGGAGGGTTTCAGGCATGACGGCTATGGGATCGGTCCTCGCAACACGGTTGAAGGTCGTTCAGCCCGGTGAAGGCCGCGCAGGTGGGCTGGCGCCAGGCGTCGGTGTTGTCTTCAAGATCGACGGTGCGGACACGGGAGGCGTGGTCTCGATCGTCGAGCATCCGTTCGCGGTCGGGGCGCTCGTGCCGCCGCACGTCCACACCCTCGAGGATGAAGTCTCGATCGTGCTCGAAGGCGAGATCGGGTTCCGGTCCGAGGAGCGCGAGGTGGTCCTTGGCCCCGGCGGCTACATCGTCAAGCCTCGCGGCGAGGTCCATGCGATGTGGAATGCGGGCTCCGCACCGGCCCGGATGATCGAAGTCATCTCGCCTGCCGGCTTTGAGGAGTTCTTCCGGGAGATGACGGACCTGACCGCGGCGGGGCGGCCGGACCCGGCCGATGTCGCCGCTCTAGCTCAGCGCTACCAGCTGCCCTTCGCGCAGCCGGACTGGTTGCCCGACGTCGTCGCACGCTATGGTCTGACGCCCCTCGGCGCTGGCTGAACTCACGATGGCGTCACCGGCGCCCGGTCGGCGGTAACGACCCTGTCCTCATCCGGAGCTGGCTGCCCTGCGCCCGAGCCTTCATTCACCGGTGAGCCTGCCTCCACCGTCTGAACGCCATCCAAACGGGCGAGCAATGGCTGTGCCCCCAGCCGGGTCAGGGTCCGGCGCGCGGCCCTGATGGCGTCCGCCGCCTCGGGCATCTCGTCCTCACTTGGCGCGAGCACGACGGCCAGGTCGAGGGTCGCCATCGCCTCGTCGAAGGCGAGGCCGAGCTGGCGCCAACCGTGGAGCGCCTCGCGGTAGCCTGCGACGGCTACGGCACGACGACCTTCCAGCGCCGCCAGCCCTGCCCGAAGCGTGGCCCGGTCGAGTCCGACCGCCTGGCCCTTCATGACCGAAGCTTCCAGGCGTGCCAGCACCTCGCCGGCACCCGCGCCGTCGCCGGCCCAGAGGGCGGCACGGATGGCCAGCGGCAGGCTGATAGGCACGAAGTAGTTGGTGGCATCGGCTGCGGCTTCCGCCTCTTGGCGTGCGGTCGCGAGGTCGCCTCTGGCAAAGGCCGCCCAGCCGCGGCCCCAGTGGACGTACGACCCGTACTGCGGATCGCCTTCCATCTTCGGCAGGAGCTCCGCTGCAGCCGCCAGGTCGGCGGTCGGGTCGCCACCGGTGATGGCTCGCAGGATCGCCCGGTCGACGTAGAGCTCGAGATAGAAGCCACCGGTGATCTCGTTCTCGAGCCACTCGTCGAGGAGGGCGGCCGTCCAGGCCCAGTCGCCGACCCGGATGGCGGAGATGGCGGCGTTGCCGACCATCATGAACGCGTACGATGTCGAGCCGCGTCGGCCGGCGATGTCGAGGCCTTCTCGAGCCATGGCCAGGCCCGCGACTGGATCGTTGAACTGCTCGCGGAAGGTAAGCGACGTTCGCGTGTTGCGGTCCACTTCCTGGAGCCCGTTCGCGACAGCCAGGTCATGCGTGCCCTGGAGGAGGACCATGGCCTCGCGGGGTCGATCGAGGCGGAAGAGCGTCCCGCTCAACCGCGACATGGCGGTTGCCGTCTCCGCCAGGAGGTCGAGCCCCTCTGCGACGGGCAACAGACGCTCGAGCCAGGCCAACGCCGTGATGTCGTCATGGGTGACGTAGCCGCTCGTGATGGCGAGCATGAGCGCGACCCCGGCTGGCGTCTGCTCCAGATCGGAGAACTCCTCCCAGGCGGGCAGCATGACGTCGAGCACGCGCTCGTAATCGGCGCCGAAGAACCAGAAGCTGTTGGCATACGCCGCCGTCGCGCTGGCGATCGCCTCTCGGTCGCCGAGCTCGCGACGCGCCTCGAGGGCGCCGAGGCCATGTCGCTCCGCGACATCGCCGACCAAGCCGTGCATCGCCGACGCGAGAGCGCGCTCGTGGAGGTCGGCGCGATCGGCCGCGTCGGGGCTGACGGCCAGGGCGTGCTCCAGGAAGGCGATCGCCTGCGTGTGAGCTCCGAGGGAAGCGGCGCGCTCTGCCGCGCCCCGGAGGGCCACGCGGGCCTGCGCCGCCAGCGCGTCGGCCTCGGGCCCGTCGGACGCATAGCCGTGCGCGGCCAGGTAGTGGCCGGCCAGGGCGCCGGCCAGCTCGTCGGTTTCGAGCGACTCGAAGTAGCGGGCGGCCGCCAGGTGTCGGACCTTGCGCTCCTTGCGTGCCAGCGTGTTGTAGGCGACTTCGCGGATGAGCGCCTGGACGAAGGCGAACTGGCCGCGCTCGGGCGAGCGTGGGTCGATCTGCTGGATGAGCAGCTCGCGCCGGACGAGCGCCCGGAGGCGCGGCTCGATGGCCAACCCGTCCTGACCCGAGACCGCCGCGAGGGCCGCGGGGGTGAAACTCTGACCGAGGACGGCCGCGTCGGCCACGAGGCCCCGATCGGCCGCGTCGAGCTCGTCGAGACGCGCGGAGATGAGGGCGGTCAGTGTCTCGGGTACGGCCAGGTCCGAGAGGTCGTCGGCCGGTCGATAGACGCCGTCGTCGAGCACGAGGCGACCCTGGGCCAGGAGCATGCGCACGGTCTCGACCGCGTACAGCGGCACGCCGTCGGCGCGGGCCACGATCGCGTCCCGTGCCGCGATGGGCAGCCCCGGCACGAGTCCGGCCAGCAGGTCACGCATCGCCTCGGTCGAGAGGGGTTCCAGGTGGACCGAGGTGAAGCTCCGCTTGCCGGCACCCCAGTCGGCCCGCCGCTCGAGGAGCTCGGGACGGGCCAGGGTGAGGATGAGGATCGGGACGCTGCGGCTCCACTCGACCATGTGGTCGACGAAGTCGAGGAGTCCGGAGTCGGCGTGGTGGAAGTCCTCGAAGACCATGACCACCGGGTTGGACGCCGCCAGGCGCTCGAAGAAGGTCCGCCAGGCCCCGAAGAGCTGTTGCGAACTGACGCCGGTCTCGATGCCCAGGAGCGAGAGGAGGGCAGGCTCGATCCAGGCCCGTTCGCCAAGATCGAGCACGTGCTCCTCGAGCATGGCCGTGATGGCTGCTCGGGTCGTCGGCTCGTCGGCGTTCTCCTGGAGTCTGGCCCGCCCGCGGACCATCTCGCCGAGCGCCCAGAAGGTGATGCCCTCGCCGTAGGCAGGTGAGCGACCGTCGTGCCACCAGACGGTCTCGACCAGCCCGTCGATGTACTTCAGGAACTCCCAGGCCAGGCGGCTCTTGCCGATGCCGGCCGGTCCCATGACGCTCACGAGTCGCGGCCGGCCTTCACGAGTGGTGGCGTGGAAGTGGTCCTTGAGCTGGCGGAGCTCCTCGTCCCGCCCGACGAACGGCGCCTCCAGCGTCTCCGACCGACCGACCCCGCCCCGCTGGGCCACGACCCGGACGGCCCGCCAGGCCGGCACCGGGCTGACCTTGCCCTTGAGGAGCTGTTCTCCGGCCGCCTCGAAGACGATGGCGCCGGCGGCCGCCCGTTGGGTCGCTTCGCCCACGAGCACCGTCGACGGCGGGGCGACGCTCTGGAGGCGACTTGCGGTGTTCACCATGTCGCCGCTGACCATGCCCTGATTCGTCGCGCCGACGGTGACGGCGGCCTCGCCCGTCAGGATGCCAGCCCGGATCTCGAGGCCGGCGTCGAGGGCTTGCGTCGCGTCGATGAGGTCGAGCGCGGCGCGCACGGCTCGCTCGGCGTCGTCCTCGAACGCGACCGGCGCCCCCCAGAGGGCCATGACCGCGTCGCCGATGAACTTTTCGACCGTGCCGCCGTATCGCCCGATCGTCTCGGTCACCGCTGCGAAGTAGCGCTCCTGGAGATCACGCACCTCCTCCGCATCGCGGCCCTCGGCAAAGGCCGTGAAGCCGACAAGATCGGCGAAGAGGACGCTCACGACGCGTCGTTCGGCGATCGCGTCTGGCGCCTCGGGTGGTGCCGTGATGGTCGGCGTGACTCGGGCACCGCCGGGCACCGGCGACGCGACGGCGCGGGCGCCCACGCTCGGCATCGGCGTCGCACATTCGGAGCAGAACTTCGCCGCCGGCAAGTTGGCGGCGCCACAACTCGGGCAGACCGCCGCGAACGGCGTCGCGCACTCCATGCAGAACCGCGCGCCGGCGAGGTTCTCGGTGCCGCAATTCGCGCAGATCACGAAGGTCTGGTCTCCCTGCCCCACTTCGATGGGACTGAGGATAGCGGAGTGATGGGCCACGACCGAGGCGGCACGAGCGACCGCGCGGCCGCTGACCGGAGGCATCCGGGAGTCCACCGGACCGCACCGATGGCCACCGTACCAGACGCCCACGGGACCTTCGTCCGGGTGGTCGGACGGGCACGCGACTCCTACCGTCTGGTGCGCGGCGACAACGGGCTCGCCGCATCGGAGGTGCCTGTTGTCGTTGCGTCGGATCGCCATCGCCACCCTGCTGGCCGTCGGCCTCTCGCCTGTGCCCCTGGCGCAGGCGGCTGATCAGGCCGGGCAGTCGCCACGATCCGCGTCCCCCGCACAAGCGTCAGTCCACTACGACGACGCCATGCGGCACGCGACCGAGCGCATCCGCTTCAAGCCGGGTGGCCGGGTGACCGTGCCGTACAAGCCGCGAGCGGGCGACGACTGGACGGTCGATGGTCACGCACCGAAGGCTCTGCCTGCAGGCGCCCTGTCCGGTGCACAGATCGCCGCGTCGGGAGCCGATCCCGAGGCGCCGAGCGAGACGGACGACGCATCTCCGACGCACGCGATCCCCGATGGGCCAGCGTTCGAAGCGGCGTCATCGTCGACCGTGGTGCCCGTTCCGACGTCGGCCAGCCAGCCGCGCCTCGGTGGCCCCGAAGCCTGGATGTCGGATCGGATCCTGGCGGCTCCGGTCAGCAGTGGCGGTCTGCGGCGCGAGGTCTTCGGCTTCCTGCCGTACTGGGAGCTGACCGACGCATCGACTCGCCTCGACTACAGCGTCCTGTCCACGATCGCCTATTTCGGGGTGGGTGCGGACAAGGATGGTCACCTCATCAGGAAGCACGCCAACGGAACCCGTGACGTTGGCTGGGCCGGCTGGACGAGCTCGGCCCTGACGGCCGTGATCAACGAGGCCCACGCCAAGCGGACCCGCGTCGTCCTGACCGTCCAGCGGTTCGCGTGGACGACCAATCAAGTCGCCGCGACCAAGGCACTGCTCGCCAGCCCGGACGCGCGAAGGACGCTGGCTGGCGAGATCGCCAAGGCGGTCGCCGACCGAGGCGCGGACGGCGTCAACCTGGACTTCGAGCCGATCCCGAGCGGGTACGGAGACGAGTACGTGGCGTTCGTGCGGTCGGTGCGCAAGGCACTCGACGCCCGAGCGGCGGGCTACCAGCTGACCTTCGACACGACCGGCAGCATCGGCACCTACGATCTCGCCGCCCTGACCGCGCGCGGCGCCGCCGATGCCGTGTTCATCATGGGTTACGACTACCGGACCTCTGGCTCCTCCACGGCGGGCTCCATCTCCCCGCTGGCCGGTCCGCGCTACGACCTGACGGACACCGTCGACGCCTACCTCGCCAGGATCGGCCCCGGCAAGATCATCCTCGGGGTCCCCTATTACGGCCGCGCCTGGTCGACGACCAGCGACGCGCTCAACGCCCCGACGCGCAAGGGTTCGGCGATGTTCGGCTACTCCACGAGCGTGCTCTACGCGACGGCCGCCGCGACGGCTGCCAAACACGACCGACGCTGGGACCCGATCGAGGCGACGCCCTGGACGGCCTACAGGTGGAAGGCCTGCCCGGACTGTCCGAGCACGTGGCGCCAGCTGTACTTCGACGACAGCAGAAGTCTGGGCATGAAGTACGACCTGATCAACGCGCGTGGCCTGCGCGGCGCAGGCATCTGGGCGCTCGGCTACGACGACGCGCGACCGGAGCTCTACGCCTTGCTCAAGGCAAAGTTCCGCGAAGACAGCACGCCGCCGACCGCGGGCATCCTCTTGCTGCCTTCGTCGACGCGTGATGCGACAGTGCGTGTTCGCTGGACCGGCCGTGACGACACCGCCGTCGAGCGCTACGACGTCCAGGTCTCGGTCGACGGTGGCTCGTGGTCGACGTGGCTGGATGACACGACTCGCACGTCCGGCACCTACACGGGCGGCGACGGCCATGGCTATGCGTTTCGCGTCCGGGCTCGCGACAAGAAGGGCCACTGGAGCGACTGGAACGTCGGCGACACCTGGCGTCCGCGTGTCGGATCGCTGAGGAGCGGGTCATTCGTCCGGGTGACCGCGGCATCGCTGACCATGCGCGCCGCGCCGAACACCTCGGCCCGAAAGGTCGGCAAGGCGGCGGAGGGCGCCCGGCTTCGGATCGTCGGTGGTCCTCGATCGAAGGACGGCTACACCTGGCACAAGGTCGTCGGCCCGCTCAAGGAATGGGGCCCTGTGGCCACCTCGACGCGCTCGGGTGCCTGGGTCGCGACACGGTCCGGATCCGGCGCGCAGGTCAAGGTCGTGCCGGCGCCGAACACGACGACGCTCGACGTCCTGGTGGACGACCTGGGCATCGGCGCCGTCGACACCATCAGGGCCACCAAGGCGACATCGGCCGGCCGGCCATCGACCCTGCCCGCTGCCTTCTCGCCCAGCGGGGACAAGGCCCGCGACGGCCTGCGGATCGCCTATCGCCTTGATGCCTCGCTCGACGCGCTGACGCTCCGGATCCTGCGCCAGGCCGACGGCGCGCCGGTCGGCAGTCGCGCACTGCCGGGACGCGCGCGAGGCAGGCATGTCTTCGACTGGGACGGGACGCTCCATGGCAAGCGGCTGCCCGATGGTGCCTATCTTGTCCAGCTCGTCGGCAAGCGCGGTTCGACGTCGGCCAGCGCTCCCGCCGCGTCGATGACCGACCCGACATTCGACGCCGGCGCATGGACCACCATCGTCGACACGAGCGCACCGACCGTTTCGGGCCCTGATGCCGCTCCGCCGGCCTTCTCGCCGGACGGCGACGGTCGCCAGGACGGCACGACCATCAAGGCGGCCGCCGGGCCGGGAGCGACCGCCTGGTCGGTTCGCATCCTGGCCGTTGACGGTGACCCGGTGCGCACGTTCGAGGGTCGCGGCCGCGAGATCAAGGCGACCTGGAACGGCAGGACGGCTGGCGGCGCCCGTGTGCCGAACGGCCGCTATCGGGTCGAGGTCCGCGTCGATGATGCGCTGGGCAACACCGCCACCGTCAGCGGCTCGATCGTGGTCGACACCACCGACCCGACCGGCGCGGTCGTGCCGGCAGTGCCGGGCCTCGTCGCCGGCGCCACCAGCCGTGCCTTCTCGCCCGACGGCGACCGCTGGCAGGATACGGTCGCGCTCCGGGTCGCGGCGGACGAGCCGGTCAAGGCCACCATCTCGGTACGCAACTCAGCCGGCAAGGTCGTCTGGTCGGGCAGCACACCGATGGGCGAGGCGCCCAGCGTCGTCTGGAGAGGCCGACACCGGTCCGGTGGCACGCTCAAGGACGGGACCTATCGGGTTCTGGCTAGGGTGACGGATGCGGCTGGCAATCGCGCCAGGTTGACCGGTACGGTTCGCATCGACCGGACGGCCGGCTTCCTGCGCTCGTCGCCGGGGACGTTCTTTCCGCAGGATGGCGACGCTCTCGCACGGACCGCCAGGGTGACGTTCAAGCTGCGTGGCAAGGCGACGACCACGCTGCGCGTGCTCGACAACAGCGGGGCGGTCGTGCGGACCGCGTGGAAGAGCCGATCGCGCTCGGCCGGGTCGACGGCCTGGACATGGGACGGACGCGGTTCCGATGGAGCCATGCTGCCGCGTGGAAGCTATCAGCTCGAACTGATCGCCACGGCCGGCGGCGTCACCCAGGTCGTGCGACGCGGCGTGACCATGGACGCCTTCGCCATCACGCCATCGTCAGCGACGCCAGCGGCGGGTAGCCGGCTCACCCTCGTCATCCGTTCGACCGAGCCGCTCGGGTCCGCTCCTGTCGTGACGCTCAGCCAGGCGGGCACGGCCGCGCGCACGGTCACGGCCAAGCGGCGGGGCGATGGTCGCTACCGAGCCACGTTCACCCTTACAGCCGGCGTGACCGGCACGGCCACGGTGTCGGTCAAGGCCACGGACGCACGGCGGGGGACGAACACCGCGACCATCAAGCTCACCATCAGGTAGGCGGATATCCTGTGGCTGTGACCGTGACGCGGGCCGACCCATCGGGCTCCGTCGACACGCGCCCCGACCGGTGAACGGGTCCGATCGATGACCACACCCGATCGTTCCGTAGCGTCGCCGGAGGGCGCCGGCACCCGCGTGGTCATCGACCTCCGGCCGCTCCAGGAGCCTGAACGCACGCCGATCACGGCGAGCTATCTGGAGCGGCTGCTGTCCGCCTATGCCGCCGAACCGCTGGCCGGCGAGTCGTTCGTCGTCCTCCTGAGGACCATGCGCGATGACCCCGCTGATCACTTCGAACCACTCGGGCTGGCCGTGGCCGGACGTCGCCGCTTGCCGCCCACGGCCCGGCTCCTGCGGTCAGGAGGGCTGACGATCGACTCCTTCCTGCTGCGTGGCGCCGAGATCGGCACCGGTTGGGGAGCGGCGGAAGACGGAGCGGCCGGCGCCGTCTATCACACCGCAGGCGGGGCGGTACCCCTGGGCTCAAGACTGCCCGTCGTAGCCACGCTCCTCGACCTGGCGCCGTGGGAGCTGCCGGAAACCTACGCACGGAGTGCGGTGGCTCGCTTCGGGCACCGCCTGCGAGCGCGTGTCCTTCGGGATGCCGCCAGGTTGATCGTCTGCTCGCCCGCCGTGGCGGCCTCGGCCAGGCGCACGATCCACATCCGGCCCGAACGGATCGCCGTGGTGCCGCTGGCAGTGGACGATGCCTTCGCCCCGATGGCGGCGGAGCCGCAGCGCGTCGCCGAGTTGCGCGTGCGGCTCGACCTTCCGGATCGGTACGTCGTCTTCTCCGGTCGCTACGACGCCCGCAAGGACCTGGGCACCCTCTTCTCCGCGCTGTCCGGGTTGCGTGCGGAGGCGCCGCCGCGCGGCGGCGGTGCTTGGCCGCCGATCCTCGTCCTTGCGGGTGCCGCCGCCACGACGGCCTCCGACGTGGAAGCCATGGGCCGAGCCGCGGAGCGTTTCGGCGTTCCGGACCTCGTCCACCTGACACCACGTCTGGACTCCGACGAGCTCGCGACGCTCGAGGCCGGGGCCGTTGGCTTCGTCTTCCCGAGCCTCAGCGAGGGCACCGGCCTGGCGGTCATGGAGGCACTCACCATGGGAGTTCCCGTCGTCGCCTCGCGTACGGGTCCGCTGCCGGAGATCGTGGCCAAGGCCGGCATCATCGTCGAGCCTCGCGATCCGGCTCGGCTGGCGGCGGCGATGCGCGCCATCTGGGTCGACGGGGCCGTGCGCAGCCAACTCGTTCGTCAGGCCGGTCATCGAGCCGCCGGTCCGCGTCGCACCTGGCTCGATGTGGCGCGTGAGACACGCGCCGTGTATGCGGAGGCGGCCCGGACTCGTCCGACCTGAGCCGGCTTACAACGCCCCTTCGGGGATCGGCGGCGGGTTGAGCAAGGTCGGCGGCGGAGCCGGCTTGCCCACCTTCCACGTCACGTCGGTCGACCTAGGCACGACCTGGATGGCGATCTGGCCACGCACGAGGGGCACGGGCGTGCCCTTGGACGGGCCACGGGCATACAGGAAGCGGGTCGGTGCCAGCTCACTCTTCTTCGACCAGGTGGCCTTGATGACCTTCCCGTCTTGGAAGACGAGCGCCTTGCCGGTGCCGATGTAGGCGATGTCGATGCGGTGCTTCTTTTCATTCCGGCCGGAGAACCGGTCATTGCGCAACGGGGCGGTGCCCATGTACAGCACGACCACATTCGCCGGCGCCACGATCTCGCGCGTCGTCCCGTCACGCTGCGTCTTGGCACCCGACACGCCCCGGATATATCGGTTGGTCTCGCGGTCGTAGCGGTAGGTGATGCGGTTGGCTCGGTAGGGCACGACGATGGACCCGCCCACGGGCCTCTCGGCGAGGTCCGCTGGCTCCTTGAACGTCCAGGCGGGCTTCGTGATGGGTGCCGTGGCGCCGAGTCGTCGCCCGAGTGCTCGCAGTCTCTTGCCGGTGGAATACACGTTGTGAGGGGCGAAGCGCTCGCTGACTCGATACAGCGTGTTGCTGTAGCGGAACTGGTCGGCGTCCCAGAGGGTCCGGCGGTTGGCGCTGCGGATGGCGGCCAGTGCGTTCGGGGCCCCACCCGCATGGGCGTACAGCGCGCGCCACTCCTTCGCCCAGCCGACGTAGTAGCGCCGCGCGCTGCGGACTGGTCCCACGGCCTTCGGATCACCGACCTGGAAGACGGCCATGTAGCGCGGGATGCCGCCTTCGGCGAGGGCTTGGTAGAAGATGTCGGCATCGGCCAGCCCGGACTGTGGCCTGGCCGCTGCCGCGTCGTCGATCATGACCGCGATCGGGTGACGCGTGGCCACGTCGGCCTGGTCGGCGGGCAGCCAGGTGCCATTGACGACGGCCGCGACCGGCGTCGGGGTCGGCACGGGAGTCGGCTGCGGAGTGGGGCTAGGGGTCGGGCGAATCGTCGGCGTCGCGGCCGGAGAGGGTGAGGTGGTCGTCGCGGGTCCGGTCGGGGACAGGCCGGTGGACGGCTCGCTCGGCGAGGCGGTGCAGGCAGCGACCACCGCGACCAGCAGTGCTGCGGCCGCGAGCCGGCCGATCGAAATGGCGGTGACCTGCCTGACGGCCAAGGGATCGAAGGACATGGCGCGCGGGATGGTAGCAGTCGCTCGCCGATCCAGCGCTCGTGAGGGTGAGCCATGGCCCGAGACCGCGACCGCCGCCGGTGCGGGACTTGTCGGCTGATCGGGCGACGGGGAGCCCTCGCCGCGCTACCCTTACCACCCACGCGCACGCGGCGAAAGGAACCTGAGATGAGCAAACCCAAGCGCACAGACGGCGCGGACTCGATGGCCGCGGCCGAGGGACAAGCCGCGGTGGAAGCCATCGCTGAGACGGAGGGCTCGACCCCTCCCGCCGCTGGTGCTGGCACGCCTCGTCAACGCAAGCCGAAGGCGGTCTTGAACACGGCTGGAGCCGGGTCCGCCCCCGCGGTCGCTGACGCATCGATCGCGGCCGGCACGCAGCGCGCATCGCCGGCCGAGGCAGCCGGAAGCGACCTGGTGCCGGTCATGGCTCCCGAGGAGACCGTCCGTGCCGAGTCGGTCACGATCACGCAAGGTGGCGCGAGCCACGTGGAGGCGGGCACCCTGAACGTCACGCAGGGCGGCGTCGGGGACGCCCGGGCAGATCGGATCGAGGTCCACCAAGGCGGCGTCGGACGCGCAGAGGTCGACGAGCTGGTGGTCACGCAGGGCGGCGTCGGCATCGTCCGAGCCGAGCAGGCCTCGATCCGCCAAGGCGGCGCCGGCGCCGTGATCGGCGAGCGCATCGACCTCCACCAGAGCATCGCTCGCCTGGTCATCGCGCGCGGTTCGGTCGGGCTGCAGCAGGCCCTCGCGCAGACGGTCCTGGCACGCGACGTCCAGATCGGCGAACGCGGCTTCGCCGGCCTCGTCATCGCCCGAACGGTCACCGGCCAGGGCCGGATCCTGCTGGACTGGCGGGCCGGTTTGGCCTTCGGCGCTGCGTTCGGGCTCGTCTGGGCGATGGTTCGGGGTCGGCCGCGCTAGCTTCGCCGGATCTCAGCCCCTTCGGCGGCGGCCGGCCGGCCGATCCCTGAGGGTCAGCACGCCCGCGGCGTCCTTCTCCGCCTTCCGGCGCTCCGAGTGTTCGCCATGGACCTCGACGACCTCGGCGGGGTCGCCCTCTGCGACGATGCGGCCATGCTCGAGCAGGATGGCCCGGTTGCAGTATTCGGTCACCCAGGACATGTCATGCGTGACCAGGACGATGGCACGCGCCTGGCTGACGAGCTCAA
>JBEVDC010000171.1:0-4193 GCA_040514195.1 Candidatus Limnocylindrales bacterium
TGGGCGAGTCCTCGCCCAACCTTGCGTCGGTCATGCCGCGCTGATGACGATGCGATCGCCCTCGCGAACGGACAGGCGATCTGCGGCCGAGGCCTGGTTCAGCGCCAGGCAGAGCCGGCCATCGGAGTCCTCGAGGATGAGCGCCTCTCCGGGTGCGACGCGCCCGAACGTCTCGGCCCAGACGAGCTCCAGATCGTCGACACGCAAGGCCAGTCCTGGCCGGAGCGGACCGAGCGCCGCCGCAAGGTCGGCAGGATCGCCGCCCAGGTACAGGTTGCCGAACGAGTCGACGGTCACGACCTCGATGCGCAGGCCATCACCCACGGCCTCCGGTCGTGGCGCCGCCAGCTGCACGAGGCCGGCCGGGTCGACCGGCCGCCCGAGCGCCTCGATGGGGACACCAGCGGCGAGGTGGCCAGCGGCCGGAGCGAAGACGTCGCGACCGTGGAAGGTCGTCGTGACGGTCGGCAGGCGGTATGCCGACGCCTCCAGCGTGTGTGCGCGCCGGACGCCGCCGAGGCGTTCCGCCGCGGCGGCGAAGAGCCCATTGTCTGGCCCCACGAGCACGTCACCACGGACGACCTCGATGGCGACACCGAGTCGCTCGGTGCCGACGCCGGGATCGACGACCCCCACGTGTGTCCCGACGGGCAGCCAGGGCAGTGCATACCAGAGGGCGAGCGACCCGGCACGGACGTCGAAGGCATTCACGTTGGCCGTCAGGTCGATGACCGTGGCCGTGGGTGCGATGGTCAGGATCACGCCGCGGCAGATGGCGGTGGCGACCGGCCCCAAGTCGGCGGTCACGCTGACGAATGCCATCCCGTCAGGCCCGGCCGATGGTCAGCGTGAGGCCCTCACGCAGGCCGAGGACGTCTGCGCCGGCGGCCTGGTTGGCGGCCAGACAGATGCGCCCGTACGCGTCCTCGTAGGCCAGCGGCGCACCCTCGGCCACTCGTCCGAACGTCTCCACCCAGGGCACGACCGCGTCTCGAGCACCGGATTCGTCGGACCAGCGCAGGCGCAACTCGTCGGCAGGTGCCAGCGGCCCGACGGCCGCCTCGAGGTCCGCGACCTCGCCCACGAGCTTGATGTTCCCGAACGAGTCCACGTAGACGATCGCGGTCTCGAGCGTCTCCTCGCGGACCCGCGCCTCGGGCCACTCGAGCCGCACGAGCTCCGCCGGATCGAGGGCCGGCCCGAAGGCTTCGATAGGCACGCCGTTGACGAGATGGGCGGCCGCGGGCGCGAACACGTCGCGGCCGTGGAAGGAGGTCGAGACGACCGGCAGCTGGTACTCGCGTGCCTCCAGGCGGTGTGCGGCGGTGACCCCACCGAGACGCTCGGCGGCTGGGATGAGGAGCCCATTGTCCGGCCCCACCAGCACGTCGCCGCGCGCCGTGGCCACGGCCAAGGGATGGCGCTCGGTGCCGACGCCAGGATCCACGACGGCCACGTGGGCGCCGACCGGCAGGTAGGGCAGCGTCGCCCAGAGCGTCAGCGCGCCGTCACGGATCTTGAACTTGGCGATCTCGGCGGTCACGGTCATGACGGTCGCGTCGGGCGCGATAGCGTGGACGACCCCGACGCAGATCGCGGTCGAGGGGTCGCGGGCGCCGAAGTCGGTGGTCAGGCTGACGAACGGCCGGCCACGACCGGCCGAGGGGTCGGCGGCGATGGCGGCGGGTGTCGTCTCAGGCTGGAGGAAGGTCCTGGGCATGGCCCGGATGGTACTGGCCGCTCCGCGGCGACGCGACCGGGTAGTCTTCAGGCGATGGATGGATCGCGCGATCGAGGCGGTCTCAAGTGGGATCGGGCGGCTCGCTACCTGAAGGTGGCCATGATCCTGCATGCCCATCCGGAGGGCATCAGCGCCCAACAGATCGCCGATCAGATCGGCGTCTCGAAGCGCACCGCCTACCGCGACCTCCAGGCCATGGACACTGAGGCAGAGCTGCCAATCTGGCAGGACAAGGGCCGCTGGGGCCTGGAGGCCGGCGCGTTCCTGCCGCCACTCAACCTCACGACGCACGAGGCGATGGCGCTCTTCCTGGCAGCCAGGGTCTTGGCCAAGGCGAGTGACGAGCTCGACAGCGAGCTGATCGCCGCCTTTCTGAAGCTCGGGGGCATCCTGCCAGGCGTCCTCGGTGAGCACGTCCAGTCGACCATCGACGCCTTCGCCGCCACCCGCCTGGTGGACGAGCGCTTCACCCACGTCCTGCGCACGTTGACCGAGGCCTGGGCCGGCCGCCGCGTGGTCGAGATCGTGTATGGCGCCGGCGTCTACGACGCGACCAAGGAGGGTCGTCGAGCGCGCATCCGTCCATATCTCATCGAGCCTTCCGCGCTGACCCACGCGCTCTACCTCATCGGTTGGGACGAAGACCGGCAGGCACGCCGCACCTTCAAAGTCGAGCGCATCCTCGAGGCCGCGATGACCCCGGCGACGTTCGAGCCCGACCCCGACTGGGATCCGGTGTCAGCCATGCGCGACGGCTGGGATGTCATCGCGGACCAGCCCATCGAGGCCGTCGAAGTACGGTTCTCGGCGACCGTCGCCCGCCGCGTTGCGGAGACCTCCTGGCACCCCAGCCAACGCCTCGAGTGGCACGACGACGGCTCAATGACCTGGCACGGCCGGGTGGCTGGCACGCACGAGATCCGCATCTGGATCCTGGGCTGGGGCGCCGACGCCGTCGTCGTGGCGCCGACGGTCCTGCGCGACTCCGTGGCCGCCGAGCTGGCCAGCGCGGTCGCGGCCTACGAGGTCCGAACGAAGGCCTGACTACGAGGCTTGGGCCACCACTGCGGCCTGCGCATGCGCGGCCTCGATGAGGCGAGGGAACCAGAACCGCCAGAGCGCCTCGTGGTCGGCTCGCGAGCGTCGGCTGGCGAGGCCGACATGTCGCACCGTGAGGTGCGTGCGGTGGCCATGTGAGATGGCATCGAAGGCCACCACGGACGGCGTTGCGAGCGGCTCGGCAGGATAGTCCCAGCTGAAGCTGATGTGCTGCGGCGCATCGATCGCGAGGACCTTGCCGGCGACCTCGGCGTCAACCAGGCGCAGATGAACGGCGCCCCCCGGCTTCGCCTCCAGTTGCCCCTCATCGAGCCACCGCGCCAGGCCGTCGGACGTGGCCACGAGCGCGAAGACGGCCTCGCGCGGCGCATCGATCTCAGCCTGCAGCTCGACCCGCGCGTCCATGGCGACACGATACCGCGCTCGGCGTGCGCCGCGTAGCCGAAGCCCGGTCGGCAGTCTGACGATCGGCTGTCAGACGATGAGCTGTCAGACGCCTGGCGTCAGACCGCCTTGACGGCCGAGATCAGCTCGGCCAGGCCGGCCTTGGCGTCGGCGAAGAACATGGCCGTCTTGGGATTCGTGTAGAGCTCGTTGTCGATGCCCGCGTAGCCACGGCCCATCGATCGCTTGATGACGATGATGCTCCGGGCCGCGTCAACGTCGAGGATGGGCATACCCGAGACAGGCGTGCCGGGACGTCGCGCGGCGGGGTTGGTCACGTCGTTGGCGCCGATGACCAGGGCAACGTCGCAGCGCTGGAACTCCGGGTTGATCTCCTCCATCTCCTTGAGCTGCGGGTAGGGCACGTTGGCCTCCGCCAGCAGCACGTTCATGTGGCCCGGCATGCGCCCGGCCACCGGATGGATGGCGTACTTGACGTCGACGCCGCGAGATTCCAGCAGTTCGGCGAGTTCGCGCACGCCGTGCTGCGCCTGGGCCACGGCGAGTCCATACCCGGGCACGATGATCACGCTGCTGGCATAGGCCAGCTGGATGGCGGCATCGTCGGCCGAGACCGAGCGCACGGATCCGCCCGCGCCCGCGGCATCGGCCACGGTCCCTTCGCCGCCGCCGAAACCGCCGGCGATGATGTTCAGGATCGAGCGGTTCATGGCGTCGGCCATGAGCTTGGTCAGGATGCCGCCCGAAGCGCCGACGAGCGCGCCCGCGATGATCAGGACCGGGTTGCCGATGACGAAACCCGCCATCGCTGCGGCCGTGCCGGTGAACGAGTTCAGCAGCGAGATGACGACCGGCATGTCGGCGCCACCGATGGGCAGGACCATGGTCACGCCGAACAGCAGCCCGGCCAGGACGACGGCACCGAGGATGGCCACGCTCGTCGAGGCGTCGATACCCACGACACCGGCCGAGCTGAGCACGAGGGCCA
>JBEVDC010000173.1:0-14192 GCA_040514195.1 Candidatus Limnocylindrales bacterium
GCGGCGCAGGATGGAGCGCGTCTCGGTCGGCATCGAGCGCTCGACCTCGAGGCGGACCGCCTCGCCGAAACGGCGACGCCGGAGCTCTTCCTCGATGGCCAGGAGCAGGTCGTCCGCCTCGTCTTCCTCGATGGCCAGGTCGGCGTTTCGGGTCACGCGGAAGAGGTGGTGCTCGACGATTTCCATGCCGGGGAAGAGCGCATCGAGATTGGCGGCGATGATCTGTTCCAGCAGCATGTAGGTCCGGACGCCGACCTCGACCAGCCGAGGGAGCACCTCGGGCACCTTGATGCGCGCGAAGTCCCGCTCCCCGGTCTCCGGGTCGCGGACGGTCACGGCCAGCGACAGCGTGAGGTCGCTGATGTAGGGGAACGGGTGCCCGGGATCGACCGCCAGGGGCGTCAGGACGGGGAAGATCTGGTCGATGAACATGCGCCGCAGCTCGAGGTGCCGCTCAGGCCGTTCGTCGTAGCGCACGATGCGGATGCCTTGCTCGGCCAGCGCTTCGCGCACCCTGCCGAACGACGAGGTCTGCTCGCCAACGAGGTCGAGCACCTTGCGACGGGCTTCGGAGAGCGTTTCTGCCGCACTGCGACCGTCCGGCGCGAGCTTGGAGTGACCCGCCTCGACCTGCTGCTTGAGGCCGGCCACCCGGACCTGGAAGAACTCGTCGAGGTTGCTCGAGAAGATCGACAGGAAGCGCACGCGCTCCAGGAGCGGGTTGCGCTCGTCGCTCGCCTCGTAGAGGACACGCGCGTTGAAGTCGAGCCAGGAAAGCTCGCGGTTGATGTACGGGATAGCGGCCGGGGCGGTCGGACGCGGTCGACGGCGGGTCGCAGGCGGACGGACGGCGGTCATGGGTGGTCGGTGTCAGGCCTCGTGGGCGGGGCTGCTTGCCACCATCCTACAGCGGCCAGATCGAGCACCGTCCATGGCCCGTCGGTCAGGCCCCGCACGTGGGACCCGAAGTCGAGTCGACGGGCTCGCGCTCAGCCGTGGCCCGCGTGAGGCTTGGCTGCCCGCCGCGCGGTGTCTTCGTCGCAGGGGCAGTCAGCCCGCAGGTGCTCGAACGTGTAATAGCCCGTGTGGTGGCCGTCGCCCCACGTCGGGCAGATGGCGTACTGTCCGACCAGTTGGATGTCCACGAGCCGCGTCTGATCCGCGGTCAGCGTTGGCGCCGAGTCGAGCCAGCCGGGCATGCCAGCCTCGCCCCGACAGAAGGCGCATGGGCAGAGCCAGCGCAGGGTCAGGCCGTCATAGACCGTGCGGTGGCCGTCGGACCAGTCGATCTCCAGCCGCCCGGCGGCCCGATCGGCGTGGATGCGAAGCGGGGACAAGTATTCGCCGCCGGTGACGTACGAGCCCATGCCGTGATGCTAGGCGGCTTCAAACATCTTCGCCGAACGGCAGCGTGCGGAGCAGCGCGATGTCGGGGCGCGCGACGGGCTCGGCGGGTCGGGGCGAGTGGCGCATCGTAGCGATCGCGTCGGCCACATGGACGAGCGTCCAGAGCCGGCTGCGGACGCCCGGCAGGTAGGGGGAGTCGGCCCGCTTCGCCACGACCCCGAGCAGGCCGTGGAGCGCGACGACCTCCAGGACCGCATCCGCGCCGGCGGCAGGCGCCAGAGCGACGATGTGCGGGGCCACGATGGCCAGTCCGACCAGCCGGTCGCGTCGGCGGTCGAGCGGCTCGCTGAGCAGCGCCCGCCCGGCGACCCACAAGAGATCGCTGATGACAAGGGTCGCCGGCCGGATCGGGGCGTGATGCCGGCGCATCGCACCAGCCAGGGCTCGGCTGCCCGCTCGCGGCACGACGATCTCCCCGTCCAGGATGGCACCGGGCAGGTCCAGCGAGCGAAGGGCGACGACGACATCGGGAAAGCGCTCGGCGACGTCGACGCCGTCGACCAGAAGCTGGACTCGGGCGCCTCGGGCGTCGGCCAGCACACGCAATCCGCCCCACGTCGGGTCGACCAGCCGCGCATCGTCAGCGGGCAGCCGCCGTGCGAGACGAGGGAGCATCGGGCGCAGGTCGTCGGGCGGGTCGGGGAGCTGGGTCTCGAGCTCGAGCGAGCGCTGGCCGGTGAGCGTGGTCAGGGCCGGGTCCTCCGTGGAGGGCGAGGATAGCCCCGACACCGAGTCCCGTGCTCGAGCCAGACGACCGATGCCACGCACCTGCAGTAGACCGCGCCCGCGCGCTCGTCGGGGCTCGCTGCTGCAGGCGTCGATGTCCACGTCACCCGCCGCCGGTAGACTTGGTCGCCAGACTTCCGACCCTCATCCCAGCTCGAGGTGACCACATGCCGCGCGCCCCGCGCCCGGATGACCTGTTCAGCCTGCGCGTCCCGACCCAGGTCCGTATCTCACCCGACGGATCACAGGTCGCATTCACGGTCCGCGCCAGCGCTCCCAGGCGTGACGGCTACAGGCACGCCCTGTGGCTGGTGCCGGCCGACGGATCGTCACCCGCACGGCCGCTGACGCTCGGGCGCAGGAGCGACACGCTCCCTCGCTGGAGTCCCGATGGACGGAGCCTCGCCTTCCTGAGCGACCGGGCAGCGATCTTCCAGGCCGCTGGCGTCGCCGATCGCCCCGCAACGATCGAGGTCCCCGAGGAAGGCGGCACGCAAGTCTGGTTGCTGCCCATGGAGGGCGGCGAGGCGCGACAGGTCACGCGGCTGCCACGCGACGTTTCGGACGTGGCCTGGAGCCCCGATGGCCGATCGATCTGCGTGGTCAGCGCCGCGCTCATCGGGGCAGCCCGACCCAGCAAGGCAAAAGAGGCGATGCCCGATCCGGATATCCGCCAGATCGACCGACTCTTCTACCAGCTCAACGGCACAGGCTTCACCTACGATCGGCCAGGCAATCTGTGGCTCGTCGACATCGAGTCAGGTGCGGCGAGCCGCTTGACCTCGGGTCGGGCTGATGACGGGCAGCCACGCTGGAGTCCAGACGGCACCAGGATCGCCTTCGCGTCCAGCCGCAATCGGGACGCCGACCTGGCGTTCCAGCAGGACATCCATGTCGTCGGTGTCGCAAATGGGCGCGTGGCGCGTGTGACCACGGGCCGCGGTGACTACTGGTTCGACGCTCCGGCGTGGAGCCCCGACGGTGCCTGGATCGGCGTCATCGGCCATCGCAGCCCGGCCGGCGCCGGCTCCCGCGGTGACGTCTGGCGCTTCCGATCGTCCGTCGCCGAGGACGGCGAGAACCTGACCGCCGACGCCGACCTCTTCGCGGACGCGGGCATGAACTCGGACTTGTTGGGCGCAGCGGGGAGCACCATCCATTTCAGCCGCGATGGCCGCTGGATCACCTTCGCCGCCCCCATCGAGGGCAGCTACGAGCTGTGGCGGGTGGAGGTCGAGACGCGGCGCGTCGAGCGGCTGACGGAGGACCGCCACTTCCTCTACAGCACCGACCAGACGGCCATCCGCGGTGGCTCCCGGGTGGCGTCTGCCCGCGTGACTGCCACGCGCGCCGCGGACATCGTGATCCACGACCTGCCGGCCGCCCGGCTCCCGGCGGGCGCGCGCATCGAGGGCCGCCGCGTGACCGACCTGATGGGCGAGGCCTGGGCGGACATCGAGCTCGTCGAGCCCATCGAGCGTTGGCACGACGTCGAGGGCCGGCGCATCCAGGGCTGGTTCCTGCCGGCGCCCGGCACGTCGGTCGACAGCCCGAAGCCGCTCGTGCTCCAGATCCACGGTGGCCCCCAGACGCTCTATGGGTGGTCGATGATGTGGGAATGGCAGTGCCTCGTCGCCCAGGGCATGAGCGTCTACGCCAGCAACCCGCGCGGCTCACAGGGCTATGGTCAGGCCTTCGCCGCCGCCAACTATGGTGATTGGGGCAGGGGTCCCATGGCCGACGTGATGGCCGGGGTGGACGCCCTCGTCGCGGATGGCCTGGCCGATCAGGGACGCCTCGGCGTCACCGGCGGCTCCTACGGCGGCTACCTCACGAATTGGATCCTCGGCCACACCGATCGGTTCCGGGCGGCGGTCACCTGTCGCTCGGTCAGCGACCTGACCTCCCAGATGGAGACGGGCGACATCGCGGGTCCCCAATTCGGCGCCCTCGAGTACGGCGCGAGCCCCTGGCAGGACCCCCAGCTCTACGTCCGCGAGTCGCCGCTGACGTATGCCGCGAACATCCATACGCCGCTCCTCATCCAGCATTCGGAAAAGGACCTGCGCACCCCGATGGGCCAGGCGGAGCAGCTCTTCACCGTGCTTCGAGCGCTCAAGCGACCGGTTCGTTTGATGCGCGTACCGGACGAGACGCACGAGCTGACGCGTTCGGGCACGCCCTTTCGGCGTGTCGACAACCTGACCCTCATCCTGGATTGGTTCCGCCACTACCTCGTTGACGGCGCCACGCGGCTGCCCCGGGTCCGTCCAGCGCGTCGCGACTGACGAGGCCGCGCGGCCCGATCGCCGACCGGCTCAGGCCTCGCCTTCGAGCCAGGCTCCGAGTGGGTCGAGGGCCCTCGGTTCGAGGTAGTGGCGACGCCGCCGGCCATCGGACATGGATCGCACGATGTCCGCCCGGCGCAGGACCTCGAGATGCTTCATGACCGCGAAACGGGTCATGGTCGGCGACAGCCCGGCGAGATCCGAGGTCGTGGCGCCGGCTTCTGAGCGGAGATGGCGGATGATGCCGCGACGTGTCGAGTCGGCCACGGCATGACCGAGAGCGTCCAAACGGTCATCGTCGGTCGCGATCATGTGACCAGTCTGTCACACGACTGGTCGTCATGTCCAGCGGGGTGGTCATCCGCAGCCGGTCGATGTACGATGCGTCCGTGACTTCGACCCTTGACGGCATCGCGCGCGAGCAGGCAGAGACCCGCGCCCATGAGCTCGTTCGAGCATGGGACGGGCGGGCCGTCGGGCTCGGTGGGCTGCTCGGGCGCATCGGCTCGGTCGACCAGGTCGGGATCGAGGAGCGCGCCGCATCGCTGGCCAAGCGTTCCATCAAGCGCGAATCGAAGCGCTGGGCACTCGACCTCGTGATCCGGATGATCGATCTGACGACGCTCGAGGGCAAGGACACTACGGGCAAGATCCATGCGCTCTGCCAGAAGGCCCGCCGGCCGGACCCGTCGGACCCGACGATCCCATCGGTCGCAGCCGTGTGTGTCTACCCGGCCCGCGTGGCCGACGCACGAGAGGCGCTGGCGGGCAGCGGCATCCACGTCGCCAGCGTGGCCACCGGCTTCCCGTCCGGCCAGACGTTCCTGGAGCTCAAGCTCCTCGAGACGCGCGCGGCCTTGGACGCGGGCGCCGACGAGATCGACATGGTCATCGACCGAGGTGCCTTCCTGGCCGGTGACTACGCCGCCGTCTTCGACGAGATCGTGGCCGTCAAGGCGGCCGCCGGTGAGGCGCACCTCAAGGTCATCCTCGAGACGGGCGAGCTCGGCACGTACGATGACGTGCGCCGAGCGAGCATCCTGGCCATGGCCGCGGGCGCCGACTTCATCAAGACCTCGACCGGCAAGGTGACCCCTGCCGCGACGCTCCCGGTCACGCTCGTGATGCTGGAGGCGATCCGCGACTTCGAGCGCCGGACCGGGCGCGCCGTGGGCATGAAGCCCGCCGGCGGCATCCGGACCTCGAAGGAAGCGATCGCCTATCTGACCGTGCTCTACGAGACGCTGGGCCCCAGGTGGATGACGCCGGACCGCTTCCGAGTCGGCGCCAGCACCTTGCTCAACGACGTGCTCATGCAGCTGCGCAAGGAACGCGACGGCCGATACTCCGGCAGCGACTACTTCACGCTCGACTGAAGGCAGAGCGATGACGACGAGTGACCGATCGGTCACCAGACGACCAACGTCCGACTCCGTGGGTCCGGGCACGAGCAGTCCATCGAGCTGGGGCTTTGGCGACGGACAGGCCGTCCCGTGGGAGTACGCGCCTGCACCCGAGGCACGTGACATCGTCAAGCTCCAGGCGCGTTACGGCCTCTTCATCGGCGGCAAGGAGGTCGCACCGCGAACCGGCCAGTGGTTCACGACCATCGACCCCTCCACGGAGGAACCGCTAGCCGAGGTGGCGCGTGCCGGCCTCGAGGATGTCGAGCACGCGGTCGGAACGGCTCGGCGGGCCTACCGGCGATCGTGGGGCGAATTGCCCGGCCGAGAGCGAGCCAAGTACCTCTTCCGTATCGCCCGCATCCTGCAGGAGCGGAGCCGCGAGTTCGCCGTCCTCGAGACGCTCGACACCGGCAAGCCGATCAAGGAATCGCGCGACGTGGACGTCCCGCTTGTGGCCGCCCACTTCTGGTACTACGCAGGCTGGGCGGACAAGCTCGAGTACGCCTTCCCCGGCCGGACCACGCGACCGCTCGGCGTGGCCGCCCAGATCATCCCGTGGAACTTCCCACTCCTGATGCTCGCCTGGAAGATCGCACCGGCCCTCGCCGCCGGCAACACGGTCGTCCTCAAGCCGGCCTCGTCCACGCCACTCAGTGCCCTGCTCTTCGCCGACGTCTGTCGGCAGGCCGACCTGCCGCCGGGCGTGGTCAACATCGTGACGGGGCCGGGCGAGATCGGGCTCGGCCTGGTCAAGCACCCCGACGTCGACAAGGTCGCCTTCACCGGCTCGACCGCGGTCGGCAAGGAGATCGGTCGCGCCATCGCGGGCACGGACAAGGCGATCACGTTGGAGCTCGGCGGCAAGGCAGCCAACATCGTCTTCGACGATGCCCCGCTCGACCAGGCCGTGGAGGGCATCGTCAACGGCATCTTCTTCAACCAGGGCGAGGTCTGCTGCGCCGGCAGCCGGTTGCTCGTCCAGGAATCCATCGCCGAGCCACTCATCGACAAGCTCAAGGACCGGCTGGCGACGTTGCGCGTGGGCGACCCGCTGGACAAGAACACCGACGTCGGCGCCATCAACAACGCTGCCCAGCTGGCCAAGATCGAGGAGCTCATCGAGGCCGGGGTGGCCGAGGGCGCCGATCTCTACCAGCCGGCCTGCGAGCTGCCTTCGCGTGGCTACTTCGTGCGCCCGACCCTCTTCACGAACGTCGCCCAGAGCCACCGCATCGCGCAGGAGGAGATCTTCGGGCCGGTCCTCTCGGTGCTCACGTTCCGAACACCGGACGAGGCCGTCGAGAAGGCCAACAACACGCCGTACGGCCTCTCGGCCGGCGTCTGGACGGAGAAGGGCAGCCGGATCCTGAAGATGGTCAAACAGCTCCGTGCCGGCGTCGTCTGGGCCAACACCTTCAACCGTTTCGACCCGACGAGCCCATTCGGTGGCTACAAGGAATCGGGCTTCGGGCGCGAGGGCGGCCTGCCGGGTCTGCTCGCCTACGTCCGGCTGGAGGATCGCTGAGATGGCGAAAAGGGCGATCTCGAGGGTGAGCGCGGTCTCGACCCAGGTGGCCGGCGCGCCGGCGCGCATCACCGTCCGCAAGACATACAAGCTCTACATCGGCGGCCAGTTCCCGCGCTCCGAGTCGGGCCGTTCGTACGTCGTCCGCGGTGCCGATGGCGTGGCGCTGGCCAACGCGGTGCGGGGGTCACGCAAGGACGTGCGCGATGCGGTCCGGGCTGCGCGGGCCGCCTTCCCTGGCTGGGAGGCCAAGACGGCCATGAACCGCGGCCAGATCCTCTACCGGGTGGCCGAGCTCCTCGAGGGCCGCCGCGACCAGTTCGAGCTGGAGGTCGCCGCCGCGGAGGGCCTCGACGCCGCCGGGGCGCGCGAGCAGGTCGATCGGTCGGTCGATCGGTGGGTCTGGTACGCCGGCTGGGCGGACAAGATCAGCCAGGTCCTGGGCACGGTCAATCCGGTCGGCGCAAGCTACTTCGACTTCAGCATCCCCGAGGCGACGGGCGTGGTCGGCGTGGTCGCCCCAGAGGGCTCGTCGCTGCTCGGTCTCGTCTCGCGGCTGGCGCCGATCCTCGTCGGCGGCAACACCGCCGTCGTGGTCGCTTCGGAGAGCCGGCCGCTTCCCGCCGTTACCCTCGCGGAGGTGCTGGCCACGAGCGACGTGCCTGGCGGCGTCGTCAACCTCATCACGGGCCACCGGCGGGAGCTCGTACCGACCCTCGCGGCACACATGGACGTCAACGCCATCGACGCGCTCGGGGTGCCGGCCGACATGCGGACGGCCGTCGACGAGGCCGCCATCGAGAACGTCAAGCGGGTCGCCCGGGCGCCGGCAGGGACGGCGGACCGCCTGGACTGGCTCGACGACCGCGCTGCGCAGCGTCCGGAATGGATCGCCGCCTTCCTGGAGCTCAAGACGGTCTGGCATCCCATCGGCCTCTGAGCCGGTCCCGATGCCGCCGACACGCCACCCAGCGGCCCAACTGGTGCATCCGAGGCGCCTGACCCGGTGACCACCGTCCATCTCGACACCGCCGAGCGACGGCGCCGGCTCGTTCTTCGGCACCGGCTGGCCGCGGATGCGCCTGCGTCATCGGTGGCTGACGCGGCGAGAGCCATGGTCGGGCTGCACGCGAGCGACCCGACGACCGTCTTCCTTGCCGCGCGGGCACGCATCCCGGGCCTGGTCGTCGCGGACGTCGAACGGGCGCTCTACGAGACGCGCGACGTCTTGCGCGTCCTGGGCATGCGTCGCACGCTCTTCGTCCTGCCGCCGGACCTGGCCGTCATCGTCCGCGCTGCCTGCGCCGAGCCCATCGCCCGCGCCGAGCGGCGCCGGCTCGTCGGCTTCATGGAAGCCTCCATTCCCGAGCGGGACGCGGCTGCCTGGCTGAGCACGGTCGAGGCAGACACGCTGGCGGCGCTCGATCGGCTCGGCGTAGCCGCTGCGACCGAGCTGACCCGCGAGGTCCCAGCGCTGGCAGAGCAGTTCCACTTCGGCGCCGGCAAGCGCTGGGAGGGCACTGTCGGTCTCTCCACGCGGCTGCTCTTCCTGATGGCCGCAGAGTGGAAGATCGTCCGTGCCCGCCCGCGCGGCAGTTGGGTCAGCGGCCAGTATCGATGGTCGCGACTCGAGACCTGGGTACCGGAGCTGCCACCCACGCCGTCGCCGGAGGCTGGCCGCCGAACCCTGATCGAGCGCTGGCTGGCCACGTTCGGCCCGGGCACCGAGCGGGACCTTGCCTGGTGGAGCGGGCTGCCGCTCGGTCAGCTGCGAGCGGCGCTGGCCTCGCTCGACGTGGCCACTGTGCGACTCGACGAAGGGGAGGGGATCGCCCTGGCCACCGATCTCGAGCCCACGCCCGCGGGAGAGCCAGCGGCCACGCTACTGCCGGGCCTCGACCCGACGCCCATGGGCTGGAAGCTGCGGGCTTGGTTCCTCGGCCCACACGGCGAGGCACTCTTCGACACCAACGGC
This sequence comes from Candidatus Limnocylindrales bacterium, assembly GCA_040514195.1. Classification (GTDB taxonomy): domain Bacteria; phylum Chloroflexota; class Limnocylindria; order Limnocylindrales; family CSP1-4; genus CSP1-4. The sequence goes on from JBEVDC010000173.1 coordinate 9,328, forward strand.
AATGCCGGCCCGACCGTGTGGTGGGACGGCCGGATCGTCGGGGCCTGGAGCCAGCGCCCGGACGGCAGCGTCGTCCACCTCTTGCTCGAGGACGTCGGGCGTGAGGCCGCGGACGCTGTCGAGGCCGAGGCGGCGTCCATGACCGAATGGTTCGAGGGCGTTCGCGTCATGCCGCGCTTCCCGACGGCGCTCCAGAAGGAGCTCGCGAGCTGACGCTCAGCTCGGGCTGAAGGCCGCCAGGCGTCGGCGCGGGCCGAGGGCGAGCTCCCCGCCACGCCCGACCTGGTCGTGCTTGAAGAAGACATACGCGTCCGTACCGCTGGCGAGGAAGGGTTCGAATCGGGCGGCCCACGCGTCGAGCTCGGATGGCGTGTAGTCGTCGCGTCGCAGCCGGGCGTAGAGGGCGGGGCCTGTCAGGCGCAGCATCGGTGGCTCGGGCGCCTCTGGGAGGTCGGTGGCGCAGAGGATGGCCGCCGCGGTCCGCAATCGGGCGTGGACCTCGTCGTCCACCCAGGACCGATCCTGGAACTCGAGGACCAGCGGGACCTCCGCCGGCCACGCGGCCAGCAGCCGGTCGAGTCGCTCGTCCGAGCGTGGCTGTTCCGCGCCGACGCGGAAGAGGACAGCGCCCAGCCGCGCGCCGAAGCCGCGTGCGGGCTCGAGCAGCCAGGGCAGGCTGCCTTCGGGATCGCTCGCCCAGGCGCGCATCGAACCGCTACGCAACGCCTTGACCACGAAGCGGAAGCCCGGCGGTGTGGCCGCCAGCCAGCCCGCGATGGTGGCCGCCGACGGCGAGCGGTAGAAGGTGCCATTCAGCTCGACCGCTGGCAGGCGGCCGGCGTAGGCCGGAAGCAGGTCGGCCGAGCGCGTACCGGCCGGGTAGAAGCGTGGCACCCACGCCGGGTACCCGAAGCCGCTCGTGCCGACATACAGGCGACCGGTCACCGCTCGCGACCTCGAACGCTCAGCTCGGCCTCCTAGACTCTCATTGCCAGCGGAAGTAGCGGGCCGAGATCAACAGGCAGGCGATCATCCAGCCGGCCAGGACGACCACGTCGACGGCCAGTGGCACCAACGGCACGCCACCGACCATGACCTGACGGAGCGCATCACCGAGGTAGGTCAGCGGCATCAGCACGGCCACGCCACGCAGCCAATCGGGCAGCAGCTCGAGTGGGAAGAAGATGCCCGACAGGAACATCATCGGCACCGACACGATCTGCGTGATGCCGTTGGCCGCTTCCTCGGTCTTGGCGAACGAGGCGATGACGTAGCCGAGGGCGATGAACGTCAGGGCGCCGAGGACGACGAGTGCCGCCACCGCCAGTGGCCCGCCGGTGATCCCGACCTCCATGAACACGATGCCGATGCCGACGATGATGACGGTCTGGACGCCCGCCAGGAGCAGTCGCACGACGACGTTGCTGCCGACCAGCGTGTGGCGCCGCAGGGGCGTCGCAGAGAGGCGCTTGAGGACCAACTTCTCGCGCAGCACCACGAGCGGGATGGCGGCGAAGACACCGAGCTGCATGAGCGCCATGGCCAGGATGCTGGGCACGAAGAAGCTGGCTGCGCCGAGGCTGGCGGTCTGGAGGGACTCCACCTGCACGCCCACCACGGCCGACCGACCGGAGAGCTCCAGGTTCACGGCGCCCGCCACCCCGGCCACCGTCTGGCTGATGGCGGCGGCCGAGGCCTGGGCGCTGGGGTCGGTATACACGGTCAGCTGGACCAACGGCGCCGCGCCACCCGAAGCCGCCTCGTCGAGGGCTTTGCCGAGGCCATCAGGAACGACGATGATGGCGTCCACCTCGCCGGCGCGCATGGCCGCGCGAGCCGTCTCGAGATCGGGCTGGTCGACAGGCACGAGGATGGTCGTTCCGACGACCGCGTCGCGCATCCGACCAGTCGCCGGGGTGCCATCCTGGTCGACCCACGCCACGTCGTACTCGGGCGTGCCGCCGCCGGAGAAGATGGTGCCGAAGAGCACGATGAAGATGACCGGGAAGGCGATGGTCCAGAAGAGCGCCGCACGGTCACGAACGAAGCTCTTGAGGTTGGCGACGGTCAGGGTCCAGAGGGCGCGCATACCGTGGGCGTCAGTCGCGCAGCGCCCGACCGGTCAGGTCGAGGAAGACGTCTTCGAGCGTCGGTCGTCGGACCAGCAGGTTCTCGGCATCCACGCCCAGCGCCTCGGCGGCGTCCAGCACCGCGCCGATGGTGCCTGGTACGTCGCGCGTGTAAAGGATCGTCTCGCCGCCCTCGTCGGCCACGCGTGAGACACCGGGGAACGATCGCAGGCGTTCCTCTGGCAGCGCGGACAAGCCGGTGACATGGACGGCGTGATCCTGGAATCGGCGCCCGACCAGCTCAGCCACGGTCCCCGACTCCATGATCGAGCCGTGGTCCATGATCGCCAGCCGATCGCAGAGCACCTCCGCCTCCTCCATGTAGTGCGTCGTCAGGAGGATCGTCTTGCCGCGGGTCTTGAGATCGGCGATCAGCCCCCACAGGGCGTGGCGGGCGGCGGGGTCCATGCCGGTCGTCGGCTCGTCGAAGAAGACGAGCTCAGGATCATTGACCAGGGCCAGCGCCACCGAGAGGCGCTGCTGTTGTCCGCCGGACAGATCCTTGATGCGCGCCGACCGCTTCTCGTCGAGGTCGAGGGCAGTGACGAGCTGGTCGGTGGGCAGGCTCCGTGGATAGAAGCTCGCGAAGAGGTCCATCAGCTCGACGACGGTCAGCTGCGGGAACAAGGCGGCCGTCTGGAGCTGGACGCCGATGCGCGGCTTGATCCGCTCTGGATGGCGGGCCGTATCGACGCCCAGGACGGTGAGCTCGCCGGAGTCGGGGGTGCGCAGGCCCTCGAGCATCTCGACCGTGGTCGTCTTGCCGGCACCGTTGGGCCCCAGCAGGCCGAAGATCTCGCCGCGGCGCACCTCGAAGCTGACCCCATCCACTGCCTGCACGTCGCCGTACGCCTTTCGGACGTCCTGCACCCGGATGACGGTCTCGGCGTCCGGATCGGTTCGGTCGGCTCGCGCCACGGTCGGGCTGGTCATGGGCGGCACATGCTAGCCAGCGAGCAGCCGGATGCCGATGACGAAGACGGCTCCGAGCGCAGCGAGGAGGACCAGAGGCGGCGCCTGGAGCGGCTTTTGATGCTGGGCCTCGGGCAGCAGGTGGCCGGCCCCGATCGCCACGAAGACACCGGCAAAGGCCGCCAACAGGATGCCCAGCACGCCGGCGGTGACGCCCAGGCTGATGCCGATGAGGGCGCCGATCGGCGCTGCAACGGCGTCCATCGCCAGGATGGCCAGGACCGTCCGCCTGCTGCCACCACCCTCGAGCGTCAGCGTCGTGATGTTGATGCCGTCTGCGAAGTCGTGAGCCATGACCGCGAGACCGACGACGATGCCGACTTCTGCGCTGGCGGCGAAGCCAAGGCCGATCGCCACGCCGTCCAGGCCCGAGTGCACGACGAGGCCGAGCGGCCCGAGGATCCCCATGCGCGACCCTCTCGCCGCGCCGGCGGCGTGCTCATGTGGCTGGTGAGGATCGATGCCCGGGTCGTGCTCGTGCTCGTAGCTCGAGCGGTGGACGAACGACTCGACGGCCGAGAAGAGCAGGAAGCCGACGACGGCGGCCACGCCGACCACGAGCGCCGTCTGGTCGAGATCGACCAACTCGAGCGCTTCTGGCATCAGGTCGACGAGGGCCGTGGCCACCAGGATGCCGGCCGAGAAGGCCATCACGGGGTGCAGCCGGTGTCGCAGGCGGAAGACGGCGAAGCCGCCGAGGAAGGTGCTCACGACCGGCAGCAGCGCGAAGACGATGACGAGCGGGCTCACGCCTCGACGGCCCCCACGCACGCGGAGCAGCGTCCGTAGAGCTCGAGTCGATGGCCCTCGATGGCGTAGCCCGTCGCTCGCTCGACCGCCGCGGTCACCCCGCGCAGGTCCCCGTCGTCCACGTCCGTCGAGCGCCCGCATCGGGTGCACACCACGTGGTGGTGGTGGCTTGGTCGGCAGGCCACGTAGGCATGCTCGCCGTCCGGCAGGTCGATGCGCTCGATGAAGCCGCCCTCGAGGAGCAGGTCGAGCGTCCGGAAGATCGTGGCCCGTCCGATGTGGACGCCACGATGCCCCGCATCGGCCACCAGATCGGCCGCCGTGAAGTGGCCGTCTCCGTGCGCCGCGATCAGTCGGAGCACGGCTCGCCGGGGAGCGGTGGCCCGGATCGTATCGGTCGGCGGGGCGCCAGGCGTCACCATCGCGCGAATGATACTCAGTATCAATCGCGACGGTCAAGGCATAGAATCGCCCGAAATGGAGTCGACCGGCTAGCCCGCGATCGCGTGAGCTATCCGGACGGGGCCAGACGAGGTCAGTCGGGGACGGGAGCCGGGCGTCTCCGGTAGAGCCTCAGGTGACCGATGGGCGCATTGGCGAGCGCGATGCCGGCGATGACCAAGGCGGTGCCGACGATGGTCTGGATACCGATCGTCTCGCCGAGCACGACCGTGCCGAGCAGGATGCCGACGACCGGCATGGCGTACGTGATGAGCGAGGTCCGATAGGCGCCCCAGGCGTTGAGCAGCCGGAAGAAGAGCAGGTAGGCGAGGGCCGAGCCCACCAGGCCGAGCCAGATCACGCTGACCCATGCGGCCGGCGTCGTGGGGGCCACCGAGCCGGGTCCCGAATCGAAGCCGATCGAGAGGGCCGCGATGACGAAGAAGGCGACGGCGTTCTGCGGCAGGGCGATCTCGGCTGGGCGGAGGGCGCGCGGTCCGCTGACCGGGTCGACGACAAGCGGGCGGGTCCCGATGGTCCGTCGCAGGAAGACGCCGGAGGCGGCGTATGAGA
>JBEVDC010000070.1:0-3218 GCA_040514195.1 Candidatus Limnocylindrales bacterium
TTCCGAGGCCGCGTCATGTTCCCCATCCGCGACGCCTCTGGCAATGCCAGCGGGCTCGGCGGCCGGATCCTTGACCTGTCGACGGGCGGTCTGACGACGAGCGGGGACGGAGCGACCGCGACCGACCACGACCGTGGCCCGAAGTACCTCAACTCGCCGGCCACGACGCTCTTCGACAAGAGCCGCACGCTCTACCTCATCGACCGGGCCAAGGGACCCATGCGCAAGCTTGGCCAGGCGGTCATCGTCGAGGGCTACACGGACGCCCTGATGGCCCACCAGCACGGCTTCGAGAACGTCGTCGGTGGCTTGGGCACGGCCCTCACGGCCGGGCAGGTGGAGCTGGCTACCCGCTACGCCCCGGCTATCGCACTGGCCTATGACGTCGACCCGGCCGGACAGGGCGCCGGCACCTTCGGCGCCACCGAGCTGACCAACCTCATCGCCGAGATCGAGCGTTCTCCACATCGCGGACGGCTCACGGATGTGGGCGTCGTTCGTCTTCCGGAGGGCAAGGATCCCGACCAGGTCATCCGCGACGACCCAGAGACGTGGCGCACCGCCGCCTCGCAGCCGCAGCCGATCATGGAGTACCTCATCGACACCTACGCGGCACGCTTCGATCCCAAGAGCATCCAGGGCCGCGAGCGCCTGGTGGCGGCCATCATGCCCACGCTGCGCAGCGTCTCGGACCCCGTCCGCCGCGACGGCTACCTCCAACTCCTCTCCCGGCGCTCGGGCGTGGACGAGCACGTCCTGCTCCAGTCCCTGCGCCAGTCCCAGGGGGTCGGGCCTGGGCGTCCGGGCTTCGATCGCCCTAGCGCCGGAGCGTCGGGCTCGGGCATCGGGAGCCCGGAAGGCGCCCATGCGGGTGGTCGAATCAACCTCGACGCCATCCTGGCCAGCCCCGGCGCCCTCGACCCCCAGGCGGTCGAGCGGACCCTCGAGCCCGTCGAATCGGCCCTCCTGCGGCTCCTGCTCGTGCACCCCTCGCGCCAGCTCCGCGTCCGCGACCGGCTGCCGGTCGACGGTATGGTCACGACCCCGGCCCGCGAGCTGTGGCGCGCCATCCTGGCCGACCGCGACACCGATCCTGACGGGGAATTCCGGCGCGACCGGTTCCTCGCTTCCCTGGACCCGACCCTCGAGGCCCTCGCCCGCACGCTCTACGCCCGCGTGGACCCAGAGCCCGAATCGGAGGAGGCACTCGACCAGGGCATCGAGCAATGCCTGATGAGCCTCGAGCGACGGCGCCTCATCGAGCTCTTCGACTTCAAGCGCGCCGAGCTGGCCGAGGCCGAGGCCGCCACCGACATCATCACGCGCGACCGCATCCAGCAGGAGATCCTCGCGCTCCAGCGCGAGCGTGCCGAGCTGGACCGTCGCCTCGACACCGAGACGTTGCTGGCCAGGGGCCCGCGCCGGACCGCCGCCACCACGTCATGAGACCGACCACGCGGCGCACCGCCGCTCCGACCCAGTAATCGACCGCAGCACCAGGAGGACCGACATGGCCCACGATCCAGCAGACACCCAACTCGTCGCCGCCGTGCTCGAGCGCGGCAAGCGCCGCGGCATCGACGACGACCTCGTCGCGCCCAAGGGCGAAGAGGACGAGCAGCTCGCCACGCCCGGCCTGGGCATCGCCACCGAGCTCGGCGTCGCCGTCTCCGTCGACGAGCCCGGCGGCCAGCCCTGGGAGGAGCCGCCCGCCAAGCTCTCCTCGGCCGAGGCCGACGAGCCGACCCAGGAGGAGCTCGACGCGATCGCCGCCGACATGATCGGCATCGATGATCCGGTCCGCATGTACCTCAAGGAGATCGGCAAGGTGCCGCTCCTCACCGCGGAGGAAGAGGTCGTGCTGGCCAAGGCCATCGAGCTCGGCGAGCAGATCGTCGCCCATCCCGAGTCCGCCGACCCCGAGATCATGTACGGCGAGCCGTGGAAGGCCGTCCTGTCGCTCTGGGAATGGACCAAGAACGAGACCGAGAAGAAGACCCGCACCAAGCACCCCCAGCATCGGCTGCCCTACGGGTCGGAGTCGGAGCGCATCGTCTACTCGGCCATCGGCAGCCACGAGGCCGGTCGGCTGCTGCCCGTCACGCCCGACTTCCACCTGACGCGCGCCCAGAAGGAGGCCCCGGACCCGACCAAGGAGCTCCTCCGCCAGGCCAAGCACCTGGTCGCCGAGTACCAGCACAAGCCGAACACCGAGACCTTCCTGACGCTCACCGACTTCGCCTTCGTGGCCACCCACCACGGCGACCTCGACGCGCGTGACAACGTCGGCCTGCGCGGCATCTTCGATTGGACCCGCGAAGTGGCCTGGGACGCGCTGCGTCGCTGGATCCTCAACGGCGGGGACGCCGAGACGATGCTCGAGATGGGCTGGGACCCGGCCGCCGATCCGGCCACCAAGCCGCGCGACCGGCGCGGCCGCGTGGTGCGCATGGGCAAGGAGGCGCGTGAGCAGCTGACCTCGGCCAACCTCCGGCTCGTGGTCTCCATCGCCAAGAAGTACATCGGGCGTGGCATGTCGTTCCTGGACCTCATCCAGGAGGGCAACATCGGGCTCATCCGGGCGGTCGAGAAGTTCGACTTCGAGAAGGGCTTCAAGTTCTCGACCTACGCCACGTGGTGGATCCGGCAGGCCATCACGCGTGCCATCGCCGACCAGGCGCGCACCATCCGCATCCCGGTCCACATGGTCGAGACCATCAACCGCCTGATCCGGGTGTCTCGCGGGCTGCTCCAGGAGCTGGGTCGCGAGCCGACGGTCGAGGAGATCGCCGAGGCGATGTCCAAGGGCCAGGAGGTCGTGGTCACGCCGGACAAGGTGCGCGAGATCATCAAGGTCTCGCAGGAGCCCGTCTCGCTGGAGACGCCGATCGGCGAGGAGGAGGACTCACACCTCGGTGACTTCATCGAGGACCGCGCCGCGCTGGCTCCGGCCGAGGCGGCTTCGCACCAGCTCCTCAAGGAGCAGGTCGAGGCGGTGCTCGATTCGCTCTCCGGCCGCGAACGGCGCGTGCTCCAGCTGCGCTTCGGGCTCGAGGACGGCCGCGCCCGGACCCTCGAGGAGGTCGGCAAGGAGTTCAACGTGACCCGCGAGCGCATCCGCCAGATCGTGGCAATGGCGCTGCGCATGTTGGGCCACCCGTCCCGCTCCCGGAAGCTAAAAGAATACGTGGTGTAGGATTATAAAATGTTGTTCACGC
>JBEVDC010000211.1:0-4869 GCA_040514195.1 Candidatus Limnocylindrales bacterium
CGACTTCCGCGGCGACGCGGACGCCCTCCGCACGCTACGTGAGGCGGGCGCCGACGTCCAGGGCGAGCGCGTCCGGTTCCCGCGCGGCATGTGCCGCGGCATCGTCCAGGCCACCGCCCCGCGCGAGTTCTGGCAGGTCGCGCGAAACCCTGCGCGCAACGTCCACATCGGCGGCATGAGCACCGTCTTTGCGCCGGCCTACGGCCCGCCCTTCGTGCGTGATCTGGACAACGGCCGCCGCTACGGGACGATCGAGGACTTCCGCAACTTCGTGAAGCTCGCCTACCTGACGCCCTACCTCCACCACAGTGGTGGGACCGTCTGCGAGCCGGTCGACCTGCCCGTCAACAAGCGCCATTACGACATGGTCTATAGCCACATGCGCTGGTCGGACAAGCCGTTCATGGGCTCGGTCACCCAGCCGCAGCGCGCCCAGGACACCGTCGACATGGCGCGCATCCTCTTCGGCGAGGCGTTCCTCGAAGACAACGTCGTGCTCATCAGCCTCATCAACGCCAACTCGCCGCTCGTCTGGGACGCGGTCATGCTCGGCGCGGCGCGGAACTACGCGCTGGCCAACCAGGCCACGATCATCACGCCCTTCATCCTGGCCGGGGCCATGTCGCCGGTCACTGCCGCCGCCGTCTGCGCCCAGACGCTGGCCGAGGCGCTGGCCTGCATGGCCTTCGTCCAGCTCGTGCGCCCCGGCGCTCCGGTCGTCCTGGGCTCCTTCGCGAGCTCGATCTCGATGCAGTCGGGGGCACCGACCTTCGGCACCCCGGAGCCGGCCCTCGTGCTTTACGCCATGGCCGCGCTGGCGCGCCGGCTGGGGGTCCCGTTCCGCTCGGGGGGCTCGTTGTGCGGCTCGAAGATCCCCGACGCGCAGGCCGCCTACGAGTCTGCGGCGACGCTCCAGCCGACCGTCCTGGCTGGCGTCAACTTCGTGCTCCACGCTGCCGGCTGGCTGGAAGGCGGCCTGGCCATGGGCTATGAGAAGTTCATCCTCGACCTCGACCAGTGCGGGATGATGGGCGTCTTCGTGGAGGGCATCGACCTGTCCGAGAACGGGCAGGCGCTGGATGCCATCCGCGAGAACGGCCCCGGCCAGCACTTCCTGGGCACCGCCCACACCCTCGCCAACTTCGAGACCGCCTTCTATCGCTCGTCGGTCGCCGACAACAACTCCTTCGAACAGTGGCTCGAGGACGGCAGCAAGGACGCCGCGCAGCGGGCCAATGCGGTCTGGAAGCGGATGCTCGCCGACTACGAGGCACCGCCCATGGATCCGGGCGTGGACGAGGCCCTGCTCGACTTCATCGCCCGCAAGAAGGCGTCCTTCCCGGACTCGGACGTCTAGGACGGCAGCGTGGCACGAGGGGAGCTGGATCCTTCGGCGCGGGCAGCCATCGCCGGCGTGCTGGCTGAGCCCAAGTTCGAGCTCATCCCGCTCAAGAACGCCGACGAACAGGCAGCCCACCTGCCACCCGGCGCCACGGTCACGGTGACGGCCTCGCCGGCCAAGGGGATGGAGGCCACCATCGAGCTCTGCGAGCGGCTCCAAGCCCTCGGGTTCCGCGTCATCCCGCACCTCTCGGCGCGCATGATCCGCGACCGGGCGCACCTGGCTGAGCTGCTCGACCGGATCGCCGCCGCGGCCATCGACCGTGCGTTCGTGGTCGGCGGCGACGCCGAGCAGCCTGGCGAATACCTGGATGGGCTGTCCTTGTTGCGGGCCATGGCCGAGGTCGGCCACGGCCTGACCGACATCGGCGTGCCCGGCTACCCGGAGGGCCATACCACGATCCCGGAGCCGGCCCTGCATCAGGCGCTGGCCGACAAGCAGCCCTTCGTCCAGTACATGACCACGCAGATGTGCTTCGATCCCGGCGCCATCGCCGCCTGGCTGACCGGACGTCGCGTCGCGGGCATCAAGCTCCCGGTCTGGATCGGCCTGCCCGGTGTCGCCGAGCTGCACCGTCTGATGATCATCAGCGCCCGCATCGGGGTCGCCGACACCAAGCGCTTCCTGGCCAAGAACACCCGGCTCGTGGGTCGACTGGTGCGCCCCGGTGGCTATAGCCCGCATGGGCTACTGGAAGGCCTGGCGCCCGCGCTGGTCGACCCCACGGCCGACATTCGTGGCCTCCACATCTACACGTTCAACCAGGTCGAGACGACCGAGGAATGGCGCCAGCGATACGTCGAACGGCTGAACGCTGTCCGAGCGAGCGCCTGATGCCGACGCCGTATCATGTCGCAACCCCGCAACCGCTCGCGCGCGAAATGAGGCGATGATGCCCGGCACCGATGTCAAACTCGACCTGATCCGCAACGTCCCGATCTTCGCCACCTGCAATCGTCGGGACATCAAGCAGATCGGCGCGCTCGCCGAACTCGTCGAGCTGCCGGCCGGCCAGGTCATCGTGCGCCAGGGCGCCACCGGGCACGAATTCTTCGTCGTCGCCGAAGGCGCCTTGCGTGTCGAGCGCGACGGTCGGGTCATCAACCGCTTGGGCCCCGGGGAGTTCGCTGGCGAGATCGCGCTCATCGACGGGGGGCCGCGCACTGCCAGCGTCGTCGTCGACGTGCCATCGACGGTGCTGCTCATGGGCCACCGAGAGTTCCACTCTCTGCTCGAGCGGTATCCGTCCATCCAGCTCAAGATCCTGCAGGTCCTGGCCAAGCGGGTGCGGGCGACGAATCCCGAGTCGATCGACTGACGCACCTGAACCCTGTCAGGCGCTTGATGTCCCCGCGCGAGGCATGGCGTTCGCGGTATCTGGAACGGCTGATAGCCTCCGTGTCCGCAGTCGCATGATGGCGGTGGATCGACCCGGGCTCCTCGACCGCCTTGCCGCGTTCCCGGCTCGCCTCGCCGCGGCCGCTCACGGGGCAGCGGAGCCGGCCGCCGGTGAGTGGTCGGTCTCGGAGGTCGTCCGGCACCTGGTCGCCGTCGAGGACGAGATCTGGCACGCTCGACTTGACCAGCTGGCCCAAGCTGCAGGGTCGCAAGCGCGACCTCACTGGCGCCACACGGAGCCGCGGCCGCGGGTCCTATCCGATCCGGGCTTGGCCGCAGCGTTGACCACGTTCGCCGAGCACCGAGCGGCGACCGTCAGCCGCCTGGCGAACCTCGACGAACCGGGCTGGGCGCGCACCGGCAGCCATGAGACCTATGGCCTGCTCGACGTTGAGGGGCTCGTTCGCCTGGCCGTCGATCACGACGACGAACATCTCGCCGGCCTCGTGGCCCTTGCGTCCGACCCGCCCTCGACGACGGCGAGCGCGACCTAGAGTCGATCCCGCAAGACAAGGAGCTTCCGAGCCCGATGTCGATGCCCAGCAGCCTCCAGATCGCCCAGGCCGCCTCGATACGGCCGATCGCCGAGATCGGCGGGGAGCTCGGCCTCCTGCCCGAGGAGCTCGAGCTTTACGGGCCGTACAAGGCCAAGATCAGCCTCGATGTCCTGAAACGCCTGGCCGACCGACCGAACGGCCACGAGATCCTCATCACGGCCATCACGCCGACACCGCTCGGCGAGGGCAAGACGACCACCACCATCGGTCTCGCCCAGGGTCTCAACCGGATCGGGGTGCGCACCGCGGTCGCCATCCGCCAGCCCTCGCTTGGGCCGGTCTTCGGCATCAAGGGCGGAGCGGCTGGCGGCGGCTACAGCCAGATCGTGCCCATGGAGGACTTCAACCTCCACCTCACTGGTGACAACCACGCAGTCAGTGCGGCACACAACCTGGCGTCCGCCTTCATCGACAACCACCTCCATCACGGCAACGCCCTGGGCATCGAGCCGCACACCATCTCGTGGCCGCATGTGGTCGACATCAGCGACCGAGCCCTGCGCCACGCGGTCATCGGGCTTGGCTCGGCCGAGGACGGCCTGCCGCGCGAGACCGAGTGGCAGATCAGCGTCGCCTCGGAGGTCATGGCCATCCTCGCCCTGGCCACGGACATCCACGACCTGCGCGCGCGCTTCGGGCGCATCGTCGTGGCCCGCACACGCGACGACCGACCGGTCACGCTCGACGACCTCAAGGTCGCGGGCGCCATGACCGTGCTCATGCGCGACGCCATCAAGCCCAACCTGCTCCAGACGCTCGAGGGCGGGCCAGCCTTCGTCCATGCCGGACCCTTCGCCAACATCGCCCACGGCAATTCGTCCGTGCTGGCAGACCGGGTCGCGCTCAAGCTCGTCGACGCCGTCTGCACCGAGGCCGGTTTCGGGGCTGACATGGGAGCCCAGAAGTTCATGGACATCAAGTGCCGGCTGGGAGGTATCCGGCCGTCAGCGGCGGTCGTCGTGGCCACCATCCGGGCGCTCAAGATGCATGGTGGCGTGGGCCGCATCGTGGCCGGCAAGCCGCTCGACCCGGCGCTCGAGGCCGAGGATCCGGAGGCCGTCCGGCGCGGCGCGGCGAACCTGGCCAAGCAGGTCGAGAACATGCGCCTCTACGGCGTTCCGGTCGTGGCCGCCATCAACGCCTTCCCGACCGATGCCGGGTCCGAGGTCGCCGCCGTGCGCGAGGTCGCCCTGGCGGCCGGTGCCGCCGATGCGGTCGTGGCCACCCACTTCTCCGACGGTGGCGCCGGCGCGGAGGACCTGGCCCGGGCCGTCTGGGGGGTGGCTCAGGCGAGCGGCACCGACGGGGCGGACGACTTCCGCTTCCTCTACCCGGATGAGTTGCCCCTGGCCGAGAAGATCGAGACCATCGCCACGCGCATCTATGGCGCCGACGGGGTGGACTTCGGTCCCGGCGTGCTGAGGACCCTCGAGCGCATCGAGTCGGACGGTCATCGCAGCCTGCCGATCTGCATGGCCAAGACCCACCTCTCGCTGTCGACCGACCCGACCA
>JBEVDC010000125.1:0-3009 GCA_040514195.1 Candidatus Limnocylindrales bacterium
TGTCGTCGTCGCCGGACAGGCGGTCGCTGCCGGCCCCTCGAGTGGTCCTGGCGACGCATCGGTCCGCGATGCCGATGGAACCGCCGACGATGTCGACACCGGCGACCCCGTCGATGGCGCTCAGCCTGACCCCGTGGTGACACCGCTGATGGGTGCCGCTGGTGCCGGCGCGGTCATCGCGATGATGCTTGCGGCCACTGCTGCTGGCGCCCGATTGCGACGATGGCGAACCGATCGCCTCGTGTCGCGGGGAGCGACGGAGCGGCTCCAAAAGCTCATGTCGGTGACGCAGGAAGAAGCGCATATCCCCTGATACGTGGCGTCCCCCGGTCGCGACGCGATCGTCGTCTCGCCACCTATCTGCGGGCATACAGAACGCATGTTCTCGGTTCCATCGATGAACGGCGGCTAGTCGGGCGCCATGTCACGCACGAGCCACGCTTGACGGCTTGACGCTCACTGAGCGTGAGACTATCCTCCGCGCAGCTGCGCGCCCACGCTCAGCCCAGCGCAATGAGGATCAGGCTTGCCGAGCACTGACCAGGCGAGGAGCTGGCCGTACCCACGCCTCGACGACGCGGACCCCCGCGTCGCGCTTCCTGACAGCGAACGGCAGTACCACATCGCGCTCGGACCGGGCGAGCTGGCCGAGTACGTCCTCCTCCCCGGCGACCAGGACCGCATCGACCGGATCGCGGAGCGGCTGACCGACATCGAGATGCGCCAGCGGCACCGGGAGTTCGCCTCGATCACCGGGACCTACCGTGGACGGCGCGTCTCGGCCGTCTCGACCGGCATCGGCACCGACAACGTCGAAATCGTCCTGGCCGAGATCCTGGCGATCACGAAACGCCCCGCGTTCATCAGGATCGGCTCGTGTGGCGTCCTGCAGGATGACATCGAGCTTGGAGACCTCGTCGTCACGACGGGCGCCGTGCGCCTCGAGGCGACGACCAGCTTCTTCGTCCACGATGGCTATCCGGCTGTCGCGGACTACGCCGCCGTGACCGCCTTGATCGAGGCCGCCCATCGGCTCGGCCATCCGGCCCACATCGGCATCACCGCCACCGCGCCCGGCTTCTATGGTGCCCAGGGCCGCCCGATCCCACAGCTCCCGATCCGCTTCCCCGACCTGGCCGCGGAGATGCGTGACCAGGGGGTCATCAACTTCGAGATGGAGGCTTCGGCGCTGCTCGTGCTCGCCGGCCTGGCAGGCTGCCGCGCCGGCGTGGTCTGTACGGCCTTCGCACAGCGAGCGACGGGTCGCTTCGTGGAGGGCGAGCAGATGGACCGCGCCGAGGCCGCCTGCATCGATACGGGGCTGGAGGCGCTGTGCCTGCTGGCCGAGATGGACGAAGCCGTCACCGCCGCCGGAGCACGGCATTGGCGGCCATCACTGTGGGCGGCGCCCATGGCGTCATAGACGGAGCGATCGAAGGACGGATGTCGGACACTCGTCCGACGCCGCCACAAGACCCGGCCGAGTGCCGGGAGGAGGAAGGCAGAACGATGGTCCAGGCCTATTGCGTCAAGGACAAGATGAAGGTCGAGATGAACAATCCGGTCAAGATCACGATGAAGAACGGCAAGCCGGCCACCCAGGGCGTCTGTCCGAAGTGTGGCAACAAGGTCTTCCGCATCGGCGCCTGACCGGCCTCGATCCAAGGCAAGGGCCCCGGTCTCCACCGGGGCCCTTCGATTCCCTGGGCGCTGGTTCGGTACAATCAACCGGACATGACGGGAAGAGCGGCGAGGCCGCAGGTCGATGTTCGACCGCGCCCCTCTCTATCCCATGAGACGGCCGCCGATACGGCCGCCAGGGCCTGTCGGCCCCGAGCGGGCCACGGCATCGACCACTCGTCGAGCCATCACCAAACGCGCCGGTCCGGGCGCCCAGGAGGATCCCCAGGATGACCACCCGCGTCGGCATCAACGGCTTCGGCCGGATCGGACGGCAGACCCTCAAGGCGATCATCGAACGGACGCCGGACGTGGAGGTGGTGGCCGTCAACGACCTCGTGCCGACGAGCATGAACGCCCTCCTCTTCAAGCACGATTCGACCTATGGCGAATATCCCGGGACCGTGACCCACTCGGACGACGCGCTGGTCGTCGATGGCCGCGACATCAAGGTCCTGCAGGTCAAAGACCCGGCCGAGCTGCCCTGGCGTGAGATGGGCGTGGACATCGTGGTCGAGTCGACGGGCATCTTCACCGATGCCACGAAGGCCGCTGCTCACCGCACCGCAGGCGCCAGGAAAGTCATCATCAGCGCGCCGGCCAAGGGCGAGGACGTGACCATCGTCCTCGGCGTCAACGAGTCCGCCTACGACCCCGCATCGCACCACGTCGTCAGCAACGCCAGTTGCACCACGAACTGCCTGGCGCCCGCGGCCAAGGTCGTCCACGATGGCTGGACCATCCGACGTGGCCTGATGAACACGATCCATTCATATACCAACGACCAGCGCATCCTCGACGTCGCGCATCAGGACCCGCGTCGCGCCCGCGCCGCCGGCCAGAACATCATCCCCACGACGACCGGCGCCGCGAAGGCCCTGGCCCTCGTCATCCCCGACTTGAAAGGCAAGTTCGACGGTTTCAGCTTGCGAGTCCCGACCCCGACCGTGAGCGTCGTCGACTTCACCGCAGAGCTCGAGCGCCCGGCCACGGTCGACGAGCTGAACGCGGGCTTCCATGCCGCCGCTGCAGGGCCCATGGCGGGCATCCTGGGCGTCAGCGATGAGCCGCTCGTGTCCTCGGATTTCCGGGGCGACAGCCGTTCCGCGATCGTCGACAGCGCCTCGACCATGTCGCTCGGCGGGAACTTCGTGAAGATCGTCGCCTGGTACGACAACGAATGGGGTTACAGCTGCCGCGTCGCCGACCTCGTCGGGTTCGTCGCAGCACGCCTGTAGTCGTCGGCGCCGCACGACCAT
This sequence comes from Candidatus Limnocylindrales bacterium, assembly GCA_040514195.1. Taxonomy (GTDB): domain Bacteria; phylum Chloroflexota; class Limnocylindria; order Limnocylindrales; family CSP1-4; genus CSP1-4. Next base: position 2,940 of record JBEVDC010000125.1, read on the forward strand.
GGACAAACTCACCGTTCGAGACTTCGACCCCGCCGGCAAGAAGGTCCTCGTGCGGGTCGACTTCAATGTC
>JBEVDC010000129.1:0-2660 GCA_040514195.1 Candidatus Limnocylindrales bacterium
GCCGGGCGCGCCCCCCCCGTGGGGCCCCCGCGGCCCCGCCCCCCCGCGGGGGCGCCCCCGCCCCGCTAGGCGTTCGCCCACCCCGCCCCGCGGCAGGTCGTCGACGCGCTCATCGACGAGATCGGCGAGGATCGCATGCGCGAGGTCCTGGCCGCGGCCGACGTCGAGTCGGTCGCCTTTGCCGGAGCCCAACGGCGGGAGAGCCAGATGATCCTGGCCAGCTTCCGCGACTGGCGATACCTGCTCGACCTGCTCCAGCAGGTCGGCGGCTCGACCGAAGCGAGCGAGCTCTTCGAGACCTGGGTCGTCTCCGATGTGGAGCGGCCGGTCCTGGCCGACCACGAGGCGGCTGTCCGCCGTTACGCCCAGCTGGTCGAGGACGCGGATGGCTGGCTGCCAGCGCATGCCCTCCGCGCCCCGATGGCGCGCTGGGCTTTCGACTTCGCGGACCGCGAGCTGGAGCTGGCCGAGACCGCCCTCGATCGGCGGGCGTCCATCGAGTCGCTCGAGGACCGACTGGGACTCGACGACGGAGGCGCCCTCCAGACGGCCTTCGAGACGGCCGTGGTCAGTTACGACGGCGTCGTCAGCCTGGCCGATGCCATGATCGAGGCACTCAACGACGTCCAGGCCGCGCATGAGGCGGTCGCGGCCGAGCGCAGCCCGTTGGTCGCGCTCGGGCTCGTCGGGGTCGATCCGGCGCTCGACCTCGCCGAGGCGGGTGCCGCCTACCGATCGGGCGACCTGCACGGGGCGCGGACGCAGGCCGCGGAGGCGGTCGCGCTCATCGACGCAGCCGACGCGGTGGGCAAACAACGGGCGGCCGTGGCAGGCGGCGCGGCATTCCTGGTCATCCTCGTCGGCCTCGGAGCGGTCGTGGTGCAACGTCGCCGACGGAGGCCCCTGTCCGCGTCGGCGTCGCCTGTCGGGGCCGACCATCAGGCTTGGGTCGGGTCGCCCGAGGCCCCTGCTACACTCGCCGCCCGGACGGAGCCCGCGGCCCCGGACGAGCCGGGCCAGGCGGGGGCAACGGAGGGGCAGGAGGACACGTGAGGCGGCCGAGGGTCCGGCATGGCTGACCGCGTCATGCAGCGGCGGCGCCCCTCGAGGGAGATCCTGTCGGGCGAGTCGGCCGACGTCTACTTCGCGCGCGCCGAGGAGATCCTCCGCCGCGAAGGGCTCGATCCGCTGGTCTCGATGGAGATCTTCGCGCGCCAGGACGCGGTGCTGTGTGGCATCGACGAGGCCAAGATCCTGCTCGCCCATGCGCTCGAGAGCGCCGCCCCGGGTGAGGCCATCGTCGAAGCGCTCGATGACGGCGATGCGATCTCGCCCAAGGAGGTCGTCCTTCGCATCCGCGCCCGTTACCGCCAGTTCGGGCTCTACGAGACCGCGGTCCTTGGACTGATGGCGCAGAGCACCGGTTGGGCGACTGCCGCTCGCGAGTGCGTCGAGGTGGCCGCTCCGCAGCCGGTCATCTCGTTCGGCGCCCGCCACGTGCATCCCGACGTGACCGACAACCTCGACTACGCGGCCATCGTCGGCGGCTGCGTGGGCGCCTCGACCCCGGCCGGCGCCCGGCTGGCCGGCCTCCGCCCGACGGGCACCATGCCGCATTCGCTGGTCTTGATCTTCGGGGACACGGTCAAGGCGGCCGAGGCCTTCGATCGCGACCTCGGTCCGGAGGTCCCACGCATCGTCCTCGTGGACACGTTCCGGGACGAGGCCGAGGAGGCGCTGCGCGTGGCCCACGCCCTCGGGGATCGACTCTACGGCATCCGCCTCGACACGCCGTCGGAGCGCGGTCGCGTGACCGCCGACCTCGTCCACGAGGTGCGGGCCAGGCTGGACCAGGCCGGCTTCGACAAGGTCAAGATCATCGTCAGCGGCGGCCTCGACCCGGAGCGCATCGCTTATTTCAAGGAGCAGGGCGCACCGGTCGACTCCTTCGCGGTCGGCTCCTACATCAGTGGGGCACGGCCGGTCGACTTCACCGGCGACCTCAAGGAGATCGACGGCAACCCGATCGCCAAGCGCGGCCGCATCCCGGGCCTGACGCCCAGCCCGCGCCTTCAGCCCATCGATCTCGACGCCTGGCGGGCGCCCTAGGGAGCGCGTCGTGCGACCGGACGACGAACCCGACGCACCGTCGCCCGATGACGCGGTGCTCCTCGATGCCCTGGCCGAGCGCGAGACGGCGTACGGCCTGCTGCAGCGTGGCACCTCGCTCCTGGCCCGCCGCCACCATGCCCAGGCGGCCGTCATCCTCGAGCGTGCCCGCCGCCTCGAACCCGGCAAAGGGTCGATCATCGAGCCGCTCGCCCGTGCCTATTACAACGGCGGCCGCATCCCGGAGGCGGCCGAGGCCTTCGCGCAGCTCATCGAGATCGATCCCAGTGCGGCCTACGGACACTTCGGCCTGGGACAGGCGCTCAAGCGGCTCGGGCGGCGCGACGACGCGCGACGGCACCTGCGTATCGCGGTCGCGCTCTCTCCGGGCTCGACGCTCTATCGCAACGCGCTCGAACGTCTTGGCTGACGCTAGCCAAGGACGGAGGTCAGGATCGCACGGGCCTCGCTGACTGTCGGCAGCCGTGGGGAGTTGCGGATCGCGGAGTCGGCCATGGCGTCCGCCACGACGAGCTCGAGCATCGCCTCGT
>JBEVDC010000161.1:0-6575 GCA_040514195.1 Candidatus Limnocylindrales bacterium
CCATCTCCAGTCCGGCACCGATCAGCCAGACCGTCTGGTCCGGGCGCGGCGCGGCCTCCGGGGGCGCCATCGCCGCGGGTGGTGCGTACGCCGGTGTCGACCGAGGATCCGATGGCCACGCGACCGCAACGGCACCACGCGACCTTGATACGCCAGACGACGAGCCATCGACGCTCCAACACACCGCGACGCGGATCGGCACCCGCGATTGGGTCCTGCCGCCGATCGGGATCGTGGAACCGGCTCTGCCGCGCGGCGCCAAGGGCCAGACACTCGATCACGCACGAAACATCCGGATCATCGAAGAGAAGCTGCGCAGCTTCTCCATCCCCGCCACGGTCACCGCCACGAACGTCGGGCCCGTCGTCACCCAGTACGAGGTCCGTCCCGATGCGCACATCAAGCTCTCGCGCATCGAGGGCCTCGCGGACGACCTGGCCATGGCCCTCGCGGCCCGGACCATCCGCATCGAGGCGCCCATCCCGGGCAAGGACGTGGTGGGCATCGAGATCCCCAACCACTCGAGCGAGCTGGTCGGATTCCGGGAGCTGATCGACGATGCCAACATGCTGGCCGCGACCGGCAAACTGACCTTCGCCCTTGGGCGTGACGTGTCGGGCAAGGCCTATGCCGTCGACCTGGCCAAGATGCCGCACCTGCTCATCGCAGGTGCCACTGGTTCCGGCAAGAGCGTCTGCGTCAACGCCCTCATCACGAGCCTCCTCATGGGCGCCACGCCCGACGAGGTGCAGCTCGTGCTCGTCGACCTCAAGCGCGTCGAGCTGGCGCCCTACGACGGCCTGCCGCATCTGCTGACCAACGTCATCGTCGAGGCCAACGATGCCAAGGCCGCCCTGCACTGGGCGGTCAGTGAGATGGAGGAGCGCTACAAGGCGTTGGCGTCGAAGACGGAGCGCAACATCGCGGCCTACAACGCCAGTCCGAAGGTGGCCAGGGAGGAGCGCAAGCCGTACATCGTGGTCGTCATCGACGAGTTGGCCGACCTGATCATGCGCGAGGGGCGCAAGGTCGAGGATCCCATCGTCAAGATCGCCCAGAAGGCGCGTGCGGTGGGCATCCACCTCGTCCTCGCCACTCAGCGTCCGAGCGTCAATGTGGTCACGGGCCTGATCAAGGCCAACGTGCCCAGCCGCATCGCCTTCGCGATGTCGTCGAACATCGACAGCCGAACGGTCCTCGATCAGCCCGGGGCGGAGGACCTCATCGGACGCGGCGATATGCTCTACCAGCCCGCCGACCTGCCCCGCCCGGTGCGCTTGCAAGGCGTCTTCGTCTCCGACGCCGAGGTCCAGGCCGTCACGGCGCACTGGCGCGCGCAGGAGCCCGAGCCCGCCTACGATCCGCTCGTGGTCGCCTTCAGCGACGGCGAGGGCGACAACGGAGGCCAGTTCGGCTGGCTGGCGCAGTCGGCCGAGGACGACCTCACGCCGCGCGCCGCCGAGCTCGTGATGGCCAGCGGCAAGGCCAGCACTTCGATGCTCCAGACGAAGCTCAAGGTCGGCTTCAATCGGGCCAGCCGGATCATCGATGAGCTCGAGCGCTTCGGCATCGTCGGACCGCAGGATCCCCGCAATCCTGCCGTGCCACGCCAGATCTACGGGCCTGAGAACTGGCTCCGCAGCCTCGCGGATGTCGACGACCCGGGGTACTGAGCTCGCTGCCCGCGGTGCCAGGCCGCACCGCTAGGTCATCCTGCTGAGAGGCCGTCCGGACGGGAGCGCGTATCCTACCCACGCGCGGGACAACGTCGTCGCGCGCGAACGCACCGGGGATCCGCACCTTCGTGACCTTTCCATGACCGCCCGCGACCAGGCACGGCCGAGCGAGCGACGGCTCGCTGCTCGCCAGGAACGCGACATCGAGCCCGTCGCCAGCACCCCCATGCCCGAGGCCAGCCAGCGCCTGGGAGCCATGCTGCTCGCCGCTCGCGAGCGGAAGGGGGTCGATCTCTATCGCGCTGAGCGGGATACGAAGATCCGGGCTCGGTTCCTCGAGGCGCTCGAGAACAGCGACTTCAAGGAGCTCCCCGGGGCGGTCTACACCAAGGGCTTCCTGCGCAACTACGCGCTCTACCTCGGCCTCGACCCGGAGCTCGTGCTGGCACAGTGGCGTGCGGAGAGTGGCGACAGCCGCCGGGCGGAGCCGACCATCATCGCGCCGCGTCCGCTCGAGTCACCACGTGGCGGGTTCACCTTCAGCCGGGGCCTCATCGTGGCCGCCGTCCTGACCCTGGCGGTGCTCACCTTCGCCGGCTACATCGGTCTCCAGCTCTTCCGTTTCTCGCAACCACCCGGCCTGACGGTCGCCCAGGCAGCGGTCAGCGATGCCGCTCCGGACGCCGACTCGACGACGCTCGACGGGACGGCGACGCCGGGCTCGACGGTCGCCATCGAGGTCCTGGGGCAGGAGACCTACCGCGTGACCGCGGACGCGAACGGCGGGTGGGAGCAGGTCGTGCCGCTCAAGAAGGGTCGCAACGACTTCACCATCGTGGCCACCGATCCCGAGACAGGCAAGGACTCCGAGGTCGTGAGCCTCATCGTGACCGTGCCCGTCGCGGCGGGACCCGAGGCGCCGACGATGACCGTCTCGAGTCCGAACGAGGGGACTTCGTTCACCAATGGTGCTATCCCGGTCCGAGGCACGACGACCGGTCAACGCGTCGTCGTGAGTGCCACATATGCAGGCCCGGCGTCGGGCAGCGATGACGTGCCGCCCGGGGAGCCAGCCGTGCCGGAGCCGCAGGAGATCGAGGTCGAGGCGGAGACCGGGGCCTTCAAGGATGCCTATCAGCTGGCGCCAGGCGCGTGGAACCTGACGCTGACCGCCTATGGCGCCGCCGACAAGACGACCACGGAGCAGCGTCGCGTGACCGTCGCCTACACCGGCGTGGCCCTCGTCATCCGGGTCCGCGACGCCCGGGCCTGGCTCAAGGTGTGGGTCGACGGCGAGGTCGCGCCCGGTTACGAAGGCGGCAGGGTCATCCAGCCGGGCAAGTCGGTCGAGTTCACGGGCAAGGAGAGCGTCGAGGTGCGGACCGGCAACTCCGGCGCGACCTATTTCACCCTCAACGGGACCCGACTGGGCGCCCTGGGCAAGGCCGGACAGCCGCAGACGTGGCTCTTCGCGCCACCCGCCGAGCCGGAGAAGACCGGGCGCACGAACTGAGCCGAGCGATGGACAGCGGCGACGAGACCATGGTCGACCGGGCAGCTGAGGTCATCAGACGCGCCCGCGTCGCGCATCGAACGATCGCCACCGCCGAATCGTGCACCGGCGGCCTGGTCGGACACCTGCTGACCGAGACCCCTGGCTCGAGCGACGCGTTCCGAGGCGGCATCATCGCCTACGCGGACGAGGTCAAGGTCGCCAGCCTCGGGGTGCCGGCCGGGACGCTGGCCTCGCACGGCGCCGTCTCGGCCCAGACAGCTGTGGCCATGGCAGAAGGGGTTCGCGGTCGCATGGGCATCGACCTGGCCGTGGCGGTGACCGGCATCGCCGGCCCCGACGGCGGGTCGGCCGGCAAACCGGTCGGCCTGACCTACGTCGCCGTGGCCGACGCCGACGGCCACGATGTGCAGCGATTCGTGTGGACCGGCGACCGGCACAGCAACAAGTCGGCCAGTGCGGGGGCGGCGCTCGACCTGCTCCTCTCCCGCCTGCCAGCGGACGCCGGGTGACCCGCTCCGCGGCCGACATCGGCGCCGGTCTTGAGCAGGCTCGCCCCGCCAGGGCCATCCGGACAGGGGAGCGGATCCATGTCGTCGGGGCTGCCGGCGCCGGCGCCTCGGCCGCTGCACTCCTGGCGGCCGGCGTGGGTGCTTCCGTCACCGCCTGCGACCCTGGCGCCCCGTCGCCGTACACGGCCGCGCTCGTGGCCAGGGGCATTGCCGTCGCCCCGAAGCACGACCCAGCGCACGTCGCGGGCCCGGCCGGCCCATCGGTCGATCGCCTGGCGGTCTCCAAGGCGCTCACGGCCGTGGCGCCGGATCACCCTGAGCTGGCCGCGGCCCGTGCGGTTGGCATCCCTCTCGAAGCGTGGCAGCAGCTCGTGGCCGACGCCGCCGTCACCGCGGGGCAGATGCTCGTCGGCGTTGCCGGGACGCACGGCAAGTCGACCTCGACCGCCTGGCTGCTCGAGGTGCTCGTCGCGGCCGGTCGCGACCCGAGTGGCTTCGTCGGGGCGCTCATGGCGCCGACGTCGGCCGCCGAGCCAGCCTCGACGGCCCGCCTGGGTCGAGGCGACCTGTGCATCGTCGAGGCCGACGAGTACGCCGCCAATTTCGATCCCTATCGGCCGACCGTCGCGATCCTGCTGAATGCGGAGTGGGACCATCCGGATGTCTTCGTCGACGAGGCTGCGGTGCTGGCCGCGTTCGACGGTTGGATCCGCGCCATGGAGGCCGGTCCCGACGGCCGTTCACCGACCGTCGTCGTCAACATCGCCGACCCGGGGGCCGCGATCGTGGCCGCGGGCTTGCACGACTGGTCGGGGACGGTCGTGCGGGTCGCCCTGCGAGTCGAGCGCGGCGGCGTTCGGGCAGCAGACTTGACCGACGGCACGCCGGCCGCCGGAAGACCCCTGGGTGGCAGCCCGGATCTGCTCGGGAGCCTTGTCGCCAACGACAGTGGCGTGGACATCCTGGAAGCCGAGGGGCCGCTGACCGGGCGACTTCGCATCGAGATGCGGCTGCCTGGGCGCCACAATGCCGCCAACGCCCTCTGCGTGGCTGCCGCCGCGGCCATCCTCGGGGTCCCGGGGCGCGCGATCGTGGCGGGCTTGGAGCGCTTCCAGGGTGTCGGACGGCGGCTGGAGGTCAAGGGTGAGCCGGGTGGCGTGCTCGTGCTCGACGACTATGGACACCACCCATCGGCCATCCGCGCGTCTCTGGCCACGGTCCGGGCGCGCTACCCAGGTCGGCCGGTCTGGGCCGTCTACGAGCCGCTTACGTACCACCGCACGGCGGCCATGCTCGACGCCTTCGCCGACGTCCTGGCCACCGCAGACCACGCCGTCATCGCCGACATCTGGGCCGGACGCGATCCGGATCGCACCATCGCCTCGGCGACGGAGCTGGCGGCCGCCATCTCGACGCGCAGCTCGGCCCCCGCGCTCGCCACGGGCTCGCCTGAGGCGACCGCCGATCACCTTGCCAGCCTCGTGCATCAGGGCGACGTGGTGCTCGTGATGGGCGGGGGGCGCTCGTACGTCATCGCCGATCGACTCGTTGAGCGGCTGGCCGTCCAAGGCTGAGCGACAGCGGACTAGAATCGGCGCATGGCTGCCCTGACCCATGGCGACGCCCAGGACCTCGTGGAGCGTATCAAGCGAGCATGGGAGCAGCGCGACGTCGATGCCCTCCTGGACTGCTTCGCCGACGATGCCGAGTTGCGCCCGGACCCATTCCTCCCCTCGATGGTCGGGGAGACGGACATCCGAGCCTGGTGTAACGCGGTGGCGGCCTCGACCATCCACACCGAGGCCGACGCGGAGCGGATCTGGCTGGCGGGTGACACGGTGCTCGTCGCCTTCCACGGCGCCTGGACGGTGAGGGCCTCGGCAGATCGAACCCGGATCAGGGGTATGCTGGCCCTCGAGCTCGATGATGACCGGCGTGTCCGGCGCGCCCGCGCATGGGCCCCCAGCCGGGTCGTCGGCACCGACTCCACCCTCCATCCGACCGGCGACGGCGCCGTGTCCAACCCATGACAGGGAGGTAGCGTGGCTGGAGCGGTCTCCTTCGACGTGGTCAGCGACTTCGATCGCCAGGAACTGGTCAATGCCCTGGACCAGGTCCGGCGTGAAGTCGGGACACGCTACGACTTCAAGAACGTGACCGTCGACCTGCAGCTCGGCAAGGACGAGATGACGCTCCTGACCGACGACGAGTACCGCGCCGCGGCGGTCAAGGATCTCATCGAGACCAAGGCCATCCGACGCGGCCTGTCGCTCAAGATCTTCGACTGGGGCAACATCGAGCCGGCGGGCGGATCCAAGGTCCGCCAGGTGATCAAGCTCCGCCGCGGCCTGCCCGAAGACCTGGCCAAGAAGATCAGCAAGCTCATCCGTGACGACTTCCCGAAATGCCACGCCCAGATCCAGGGCGACGCGGTGCGGGTCAGCTCCAAGAGCAAGGACGACCTCCAGAAGGTCATCGCCCGCCTCCGCGAGGAGGGGGAGGGGTACCCGGTGCCGCTCCAGTTCCAGAACTACCGATGAACACCCAGGGGCGCGGGGCGAGAATCGTGATGATCCTCATCATCCTCGCGCTCGCCTTCTCATTCGTGGTCGGTGCGGTCACGATGCCGCAATGAGGGTTCGAGTCGTTCAGAGCGTCAGGTGCATGGCCGCGGCGTCATGCGGCGCGCCCAGGTCCGCATCGGGACCAGTCACCTCCACGCTGAAGCCGAGGCGCTCGTAGAAGTCGATGGCGCGGCGATTGGAGCGGTAGACCCAGAGGACGAGCGTCCGTGCGTCCCAAGATCGTGCCCATGCGGCGACCGCCCCGACGAGCGCCCGGCCGACCCCCTGGTGTCGAGCCGCCTCCGCGACC
>JBEVDC010000079.1:0-6128 GCA_040514195.1 Candidatus Limnocylindrales bacterium
TGCCCGCCTCGACGATCCCGTCGCGATGTACCTCTCGGACGCATGCACCCTGCCCGTCAACATCGCGGGCCTGCCCGGGCTCTCGGTACCGTGCGGGCTCTCGGACGGTCTGCCGGTCGGCCTCCAGTTCATCGGCCGTGCGTGGGATGAGGCCGGGCTCTTCCGACTCGGACGCGCGTACGAGGCGATCACGGCGAGCGACGGCTGGCGCCATATCGAGCCGCACGACCTCGCCGCCCTCGAGGACCCAGCCACACCGACACCGATGGAGCGCATAGGCTCAGTCGCAGCGCATTGACCGGGACAGCCCGTCGCCGAGCCGCCGGGCGGCGCGTGGTAGACCGTACCCAGGCTCCCGGCACCTTCTTGGCAGCCATTCGGCCCTTGCGCTCGCGACCGACGGCGGGGAGGATGGGTACAGGAGGTAACCGCCATGTTCAAAGGTCTTCTCTTGTTCATTGTCAGCCTGGGAGCAGCGCTGACGGCCACCTATCTCGTCGCTATCCGACCGCTCTGGAAGCACTGGGGCGTCGATCCGGGCGAGGCCGAGCGCGCCATGCCGGGCGATGACCTCGTCCCTGAGCCTGAAGCCACGGACACCCGCGGCCTGACCATCGCCGCACCACCGTCTGCGGTCTGGCCGTGGCTCGTCCAGATGGGCTATGCCCGTGCCGGCTGGTACAGCTACGACGCGATCGACATGTCCCGCAAGAGCGTCACCGAGATCCATCCGGAGTGGCAGTCGCTCCAGGTCGGCGAGACGATCCCGACTGACCCGCGCGGTGGGTTCCTGGTCGAGGCGCTCGAGCCGGCGAAGTCGCTCGTGCTCTTCTACGACACGGCCTTGATGCAGGCTCAGATGGCCGCCGCTGAGGCGGCTGGTGCGCCGCAGGCCGCGGCCAACCTGCGTGCCACCGGAAAGGCACTCTCGAGCATGACGCCGCCTGAGTTCTCGGTCAGCTGGGCGTTCACGCTCGAGCCGACGGTCGACGGCGGCACCCGCCTCATCGAGCGCTTCCGCCTGTCGGGCGAGATGACTGGCCGAGCCGCGCCCATCCTGGGTAAGTTGCTCGGCCTGGGCATCTTCACCATGACGCGCAAGCAGATGCTGGGCATCCAGGAGCGTGCAGAGCGCGTTGCTCGCGAATCGACGGTGCTGAACGCCTCCGCGAACATGACGGGCAAGCCAGCGGTCGTCGAGCCGATCGGCGAGGAGCCGGAGGTCCGCGTCCGATTCAAGGTCCAGGATCTCGCCTCGAAGCCGAAGCCGGAGACGAACGAGGTCGAGCCCGCCAAGGCCTGACCGTCCCATCACACCGCCCCGAGTCACGTCCCGCCGGTCCGATCCGACCGGCGGGAGGCTGCTGTCCCGGAGGGCGCCGATGGACGCCCCCTATACTCGATGGCGCAGCCGCGCCACGCGTCGAGGCCATCGATGACCACCGAGACCAGCCCAGCCGACCTTCCCGGAGCCGTGACCGCCGGCTCGAGCCGGCTGTCCCAGCGCGTCCAGGCGGTGCCGCCATCGGGCATCCGCAAGTTCTTCGATGTCATCGCCACCATGCCCGACGTCATCTCGCTCGGCGTCGGCGAGCCGGACTTCACGACGCCGCCGCAGGTCATCGAGGAAGGCGTCCGCTCGCTGCGAGCCGGTCGGACCCACTACACCTCGAACTTCGGGACGCTCGAGCTGCGGCGCGCCTTGGCCAGACACCTCGAGCGCCTGTACGGCCTGGACTACGACCCGGCCGGTGAGCTGCTCATCACGGTCGGCGCCTCGGAGGCGGTTGCAGCCACCATGGCCGCCATCGTCGACCCAGGGGATGAGGTCATCCTTCACGAGCCGTCCTACGTCGCGTACCTACCCGCCATCTTATTCAACGGCGGCACGCCGGTGCTCCTCCCGACGCATCGCGACGCCGCTTTCGAGCTCGACCCGGCGGCCGTGGAGGCCGCCATCACGCCGCGCACGAAGGCCATCTTCCTGGGTTATCCGTGCAACCCGACGGGCGCCGTGCTGCCCGAGGCGACGCTCCAGGCCATCGCGGCGATCGCCGCGCGCTACGACCTGATCGTGGTCAGCGACGAGATCTACGACCGCCTCGTCTATGGCGATCACCGGCATCGGGCCTTCAGCTCGCTCATCGGCGCCCGAGATCGGACGGTCCTGCTGGGCGGCTTCTCCAAGGCCTACGCCATGACCGGTTGGCGCGTCGGTTGGGTGGCTGCGCCAAAGGACCTGCTCGAAGGGATCGTCAAGGTCCACCAATACCAGATCATGTCAGCGCCGACGACCGCCCAGGACGCGGCGTTGGTAGCGCTCGACGGTGCCGAGACGGACGTCCTCCGGATGGTCGAGGAGTACGACCGTCGGCGCCGGATGTTCGTCGAGGGCCTCAACGGCATCGGCCTGCCGACCTTCGAGCCACGAGGCGCCTTCTACGCCTTTCCGGACATCTCCGGCACGGGCCTTACCAGCCAGGCGTTCAGCGAACGGCTCCTGTTCGAGGCGAAGGTCGCGGTCGTGCCCGGGGACGCCTTCGGGCCGTCGGGAGAGGGCCACGTCCGGGCATGCTACGCGACGAGCTACGAGCAGCTCGAGGAGGCCCTCAAGCGCATCGAACAGTTCCTCGGCTCGTTGTAAGGACCGAGCCACCGGCGGCACCAGCTACGTGTGGGTCGAGGGCAGCCGTGCGGGCGAGGCTAGCTCCGGTCGGGCGGCCTGACGTCGATCACGACCACGTCTGTCGAGCCGGCTTTGCCCCTCAGCTCGAGGCTGCGGCGTGGAAGCTCCGAACCGAGGTTCGCAGCCTGGGCCGCGTCGCTCGTGACCAGGATCTCGCCCTCGGACGCGACCGATGCCAGGCGCGCAGTGGTATTGACCGAGTCGCCGAGGATGGTCAGCTCGCGACGGGCTTGATCGCCAACGGCACCGACCCAGGTCGGTCCGGTGTGGACGCCGGCGCCAAGCGGCACCCATGGCCCCCCTGGATCGGCATGCCCGGTCGCACGCAGCAGGGCGGATGCCGCCGCCACCCCGTGGGCGGCATGCGCCTCACCCGACAGGAGCGGAAAGAACGTCGCGACGAGCTCGTCACCGGCGAACTTGTCGACGGCACCGTCATGCTCGAATACGACTTCCGTGGCGACCGTGTAGAAGTGGTCGATCAGATCCCGGAAGGCCGTGGCCGTCATCCGCTCGGCGATCGTCGTCGAGCCGCGGATGTCCGCAAAGAGGAGGGTGCAGTCGATCTCAGCGCCGCCGTGGTTGCGGCTCATGAACGTGAAGCACGATGCACACATCGTGGGGTTCTTGTCTGATGGTCGCTTGCCGATCATGCGCATGACGGGGGCTCCGGGACCGCCGAACGGCGCCGCGCAGAGTTTGCATCGGGGCCCGTGAGGGATCCTGCGCAAGACCCGGCGGCCGAGCCGCTCGCGACGGTGTCCCTGGGTCAGGAACTCGCGCCAAAAGTCGGCGTTCTGCTCTGCTGGCGGCGGGCTCGTGGTCATCGCCTGGCTCCCATGGCCGATACAGCGTAGTCGCCGCCACCAAGGGCGTCCTATGCCACACTTCGGCCGTGGCCATCGACCTACACGGAGCCTACGAGCCCGTCATCGGCATCGAGATCCACGTCCAGCTCAGGACCGTGTCGAAGATGTTCTGCGGTTGCTCGACGGACATCGCCGACGCGTTGCCCAACTCGCTGACCTGCCCGGTCTGCCTCGGGCTGCCGGGTGCCCTGCCGGTCATCAACCGCCGGGCGGTGGAGCACGTCCTGGCCACTGGTGTCGCCATCGGTGCCACGACGCCCGAGTTCACGCGCTGGGACCGCAAGAACTACTTCTACCCCGACCTGCCGAAGGGCTACCAGATCAGCCAGTACGACCTGCCGCTGGCGTCGAGCGGCTCCCTGAGCTTCGAGACCTCCGAGGGACCGTTCACGGTCCGCATCCGGCGCGCGCACCTCGAGGAGGACACCGCCCGGCTCATCCATGCCACGGACGCCGCCGGCCGCCGTGTCTCGCTGGTGGACTTCAACCGCTCCGGTCTGCCGCTCATGGAGATCGTCACCGAGCCCGATCTGCACACCGCCGAGCAGGCCAGACGCTACGCCGAAGAGCTGCGCGCCCTGCTCGTCGCGTGTGGTGCGAGCGACGCGGCGATGGAGGAGGGGCAGATGCGCGTCGAGGCCAATGTCTCGCTCCGACCTCGTGGCGACGACGCCTTCGGCACGCGCGTCGAAGTCAAGAACATGAACTCATTCCGCTCGGTCGAACGTGCCATCGCCTTCGAGATCGAGCGCCAGGCGCGGGTCTTGGAGGCGGGCGAGCCGGTCAGCCAGGAGACGCGCGGCTGGGACGACGATCGCAGCCTGACCTACACGATGCGGACCAAGGAGGATTCGCACGACTACCGTTACTTCCCGGAGCCTGACCTGCCGCCATTGCGTGCGGACCCCGCCTGGCTGGCGGCCATCACGGCGGCCCTCCCAGAATTCCCGTCGGCCCGTCGCACGAGGTACCGGGAAACCTTCGGGCTGACGCCATACGACGCAGCGGTCCTCGTCGCCGACCCCGGCGCATCGACGGTCTTCGAGGCGGCCATCGCCGCCGAGCCGAACGTGGCACCCAAGGCCGTCGCGCACTGGGTCACCGGGGAGTACCTGAGGCTGGCGAAGCAGTCCGGCCCGGACGCGGAGGACGGCCCGACTCTGCGCGTCGACGGCGCCGAACTCGGTCATCTGGTCCGGCTGGTCGCCGACGGCGACCTCTCTGCGACGAATGCGAAGCAGATCTTCGAGCGCCACGCCACGACCGGCGAGCCGGTGGCATCCATCGTGGACGATCTCGGGTTGCAGCAGATCGACGATCGCGACGCCCTGGCGGCTGTCATCGACGAGGTCCTGGCTGCCAACCCGGCGGCGGTCGCGGACATTCGCGCCGGCAAAGGCCAGGCGACCGGCTTCATCGTCGGCCAGGTCATGAAGGCGACCCGTGGCCAGGCCCAGGCATCCACCGTCCAGGCCCTCGTCCGCGAGCGCCTCGGTCTCGACTGACACGCCGGCCCAGACCGATCTGACGATGGCGCCCTTCAACCTGCTCCTGGTCGTCGTCGGCACGGCGTTCGTCGGTCTCGCCATCTGGCGCGCACGCGGCCCCTACCTGCGCGGGCGGGACCTTCGAGCCCACCGCGCCAACCTCGAGCGCTACGAGGGTTGGCGCGGCGCTCGACCGACGCTGCCGGAGCGTGGCCCGGACAGTGCCGAGCTGATGCTGCAGGAGCTCCAGCGCCAGGTCCGGCTGTGGCTGGCCGTCGGCGGCATTGGTCTGTTGCTCGTCTTCGTCGGCTTCTGGCTCGGCTGACGGCCTCAGCAGCCTCCGGCGCGCGCCCTGGGCGGCCAGGGATCGCCCGCGGCCGCCTCAGCGGCCGAGCGGCCTCATCAACGACCGCGGAGCTTGCGATGATCGATCGCGGTGCAGCGGTCCATGACCACGGCCAGTCCGCCGTCGTGCGCGATCCGTGCCGCCTCCCAGTTCACGACGCCAAGCTGCAACCATAGGGCGTGGCAACCCGTTGCGACCGCGGCCTCGCCTATAGGTACGGTCAGCTCCGAGCGCCGGAAGACGTCCACGATATCGAAGGGTCCGCTCGCAATCACCGCCTCCTCGAGGTTCCCGAAGGCCTGGATGCCGAGCACGTCGCGGGCGTTGGGGTTGACCGGCACGCACTCGTAGCCCTGGGCCTGGAGGTAGCGCATGACCGAATGCGACGGCCGGTAGGGATCCGGCGAGGCCCCGACCACGGCGATGCGCCGGGCCGCCCCGAGCACGTCGAGGGCGCCCGCCTCGTCGAGCACGGGCGTCGGGCCTGTCCCGTCCTGGACGTCGAGCAGGTCTCGGGCGCGGGCTCGCTCGTCAGACGTCATCGCTCGTCCGCTCGTCAGTGGTCACGTCGCGTCGGCGGTCAGCGCGCTGCCTCGCGCTCGTATGGCTGTCCGTCGGCGGCTGGTGGAGTGCTCCTCCCGACGACGCCGGCCAGGACCACGATGGTCACCAGGTACGGCAAGGCGTTGAAGAATTGACCCGGCAGGCCGCTGAGGATCTCACCCAACTGACCCGGCGGC
>JBEVDC010000165.1:0-7682 GCA_040514195.1 Candidatus Limnocylindrales bacterium
CACCTGGCCCTCTACGAGGTCGACACCGACCCGCGCCAGATGGGCTGCCAAGGCCGGGGTCGATGGCGCCCTCGCGACCTCGATGAACCAGCCATCCTGCCAGTCGACGTGCACCTCCAGGAGGTCCCCACCACGCACGGTGAGCCGGTGGACCGGGAGCGCGTCGAGCAACTCGTTGGCGACGACGACGCCGGTCATGGAAGCGCCCGGGTCGGGATCGGCGAGACGCGCGCCATGCCCTGCCCGCCCGAGTCGTTCTCGGACGGAAGCCTCGCGAGTCGGGTCGGTCTCGATGGGCAGGTAGCGAATGGCCCCTGCGGCCGGCGAGTTCACGGCCACCAGCCGGTCGAGGATCGCGAGGCCGAGGGCGCCGCTGCCGGCCGCCTCCTCTCGAAGGGTGAAGGTGCCCGGCCGGTCGAGGCGCTCCCAGGCCTCTTCGATCTGGGCGGCCAGGCTGGCCCCGAAGATCGGATGAAGCTCCGGCGCCGTGAGGTAGTCGCCCTCGCGCGTCGTCCGGCCGTCGCTGGTCACGTAGTATCCGTGCTCGCGGTCGTAGAGGACGCTCTCCATGTAGCGCGCGAAGGTCATCGGCCCGTCAGCCAGGATGGCGCCTCGCAACCGCTCGACGAGCGCCGCGTCGCTCTCCGCCCAGCGTTCGCCGATCGTGGCCGGCGGCGCCGGCAGGGTCATCGTGGATCGGTTCGGAGCGGTCACGACGCGCAGGGTAGCGCGCGGCCGGTCCCTCTCGTTCTATCGTCGGACTAGGACGATGGGGTCATCCGGAACCTTGTGCTCGCGGGCTACCCTCTTGCTCGGGACACCGCACCAGAGAGGAAGGTCGTGGTCGGGCGATCGATGCGGGCGCTGGGACTGGCGCTCATCGTGGCGATGCTGCTACCGCTCATGCCGGCTGCGGCCGTCCTGGCCGGCACGGACAGCCCCGACCCGTCGGCCGTACCGCTGCTCGCCGAGGGCGAGCCCGATCCGACGGTCCCGCCCGATCCGACGCCACAGCCCGATCCGACACCGTCGCCGGATCCGACTCCTTCGCCGGATCCGACACCTTCGCCGGATCCGACACCCTCGCCGACGCCCGATCCGACCTCGCCTCCCGCTCCAGACCCGACATCGACCCCCGATCAGACTTCGACGACCGGTGCGACGCCGCCACCCGACACCGCTCCTTCATCCGACCCGACCTCCAGCTCCGACCTGGCGGCCGAGGACCCGCCGCCCTCACCGGACGCGACACCGACGCCCCAGACGCCGACCCTCGTCGTCACGTGGCCAGCCGCGGGCGCGACGGTCTTTGTCCGCGCCAACGAGACGCCCTCGGTCACCTGGTCCGAGGCGCCCGACGCGAACCCGATCGCTCGCACCGTCTCCGAGGAGGCCGGCCGCGCCGACCGCAACGGGACGTGCGCCCAGGCCGACGTGGCACAGACCTGGACGCGGGACGACGCCAGCTCCCCGATGACCGTGACCGACCTGATCGCCGGAACGTGCTATCGATACGTCATCGAGCTCCGGTTGCACGGTGGCGAGACGGCCGTCGAACGGTCGGGCTGGTTCCGTGTCCTGCCACCGTGGGTCGGCAGCTACAACCTCTACCGGTCAGGCGTCTTTTCGACGCAGCGCAGGACCTCGTGGTGCGTCGGCGCCTCGATCCAGATGATGAAGAACGTCGTCCTCGGTCAGAGCGATCGAAGCTACGCCAACCAGGAAACGTACATGCGCTCGGCGCGGACGCTCGATCGCTATACGGCCGGAGACGGGGCCAAGGGCAGCGACCCGGAGGGCTGGGCAGCCGCCCTGCGAGTGCACGGCGCCGGGACCGGCTACCACGTGGTCGAGAAGGCCACGTTCCGCAGTGCTGTCCGGACGGCCGCGCGTGCGCTGCGCAAGACCGGCAAACCGATCGGCCTGCTGGTCGGCCATGGCAGCCATGCCTGGGTGATGACCGGCTTCAGGGCGACCGCAGATCCGGCCGTGACCAACGCCTTCGAGGTCACTGCCGTGTACATCATGGGCCCGCTCCACCCGCGGCCGAAGCATTATGGCTTCGACCCCGCGCCGAACAGCCGCCTGAGCTTCGATCGCCTGCGCAACTTCCTGACCCGTTATCGAGACCGCCTGGGCCCTTCGCGCTGGGATGGGAGCTACGTCCTCATCCAACCCTGATCCCGCCCGCGGCCGGCAGGACATCGTCGATGATCGCTGGTCGAGGCGACCTGTAGCTAGTGGAGCAGATCCGCGTCGCGCTTCTTGCCGGCCGGCGTGGCGGCCTCCTCGATCGCCTCGTCGAGCGCGTCGCGTGGCTCTGACCGCCGCGCGGCCCGGGCGTCGCGACGTTCGGAGGCCTCGGCCACGACGACCTCATCGCCGGCGCTGAAGAGGAGCGTGCCCGAGGCCGGATCGGCGTCGGCCACGATCTGCGAGCCCGGCGGGAAGCGACCCTCGAGGAGCGCCCGCGCGAGCGGGTTCTCGACCAGGCGCTGTACGGCGCGCTTGAGCGGGCGTGCCCCGAAGGCGGGGTCGTAACCCTCGGTCGCCACCAGGCGTCGGGCGGCGGGCGTCAGCTCCAGGACTAGGTCCTGCTCGGCCAGCCGCTTGGCCAGATCGGCCACCAGCAGGTCGACGATGGCTGCCAGCTCGGTGTCGCCAAGGGCGTGGAAGACGATGACCTCGTCGATACGGTTGAGGAACTCAGGGCGGAACTGCATCCGGAGCGCCTCCGTCACCCGCGCCTTCATCTCGGCGTAGGCCGCGTCGTCGGGGCGTCCCGCGTAGCTGGCCAGGAACTGCGAGCCGACGTTGCTGGTCATGATCAGGACGGTGTCCTTGAAGTTGACCGTGCGACCCTGGGAGTCGGTCAGGCGCCCGTCGTCGAGGACCTGCAGGAGGACGTTGAAGACGTCCGGGTGGGCCTTCTCGATCTCGTCCAGCAGGACGACCTGGTACGGCCGCCGGCGGACGGACTCGGTGAGCTGGCCGCCTTCCTCATAGCCGATGTAGCCCGGCGGCGCGCCGATAAGGCGCGAGACGGAGAACTTCTCCATGTACTCACTCATATCGATGCGCGTCATGGCCGCTTCGTCGTCGAACAGGAACTCGGCCAGGGCGCGAGCGAGCTCGGTCTTGCCTACGCCGGTGGGGCCAAGGAAGATGAACGATCCGATCGGGCGCTTCGGGTCCGTGAGGCCGGCCCGGGCCCGCCGGACGGCGTCCGAGACGGCGGCGATAGGCTCGTGCTGGCCGATGACGCGTTGGTGGAGGCGCTCCTCCATGTGGACGAGCTTGTCCGACTCGCCCTCCATCAGGCGCGTCACCGGGATGCCCGTCCAGGCCGCCACGACCCGTGCGATCTCGTCGGCGTCGACCTCCTCCTTGAGCAGCGGCCGAGAACCGCCGGAGGTGGCGATGGCCGCCTCCTGGTCCTTGAGCAGCTCCTGCAACTCGACTTGGCGACCGTACTTCAGCTCGGCAGCTTTGCCGTAGTCGGCCGCCCGTTCGGCAGCTTCGATCTCATACTGGAGCGCTTCCAGCGCCGACTTCGTCTCGCGCAGGGCGCTGATGGCTGCCTTCTCGGTCTCCCACTGCTGCTTGAGCGCGCCGGCCTCCTCAGCCACCTCGGCCAGCTCCTTCTCGAGCGCCGCCAGTCGGGCCTTCGAGGCGTCGTCCTTCTCCTTGCGCAGGGCTTCACGCTCGATCTCCAGCTGGATGCGCCGGCGTTCCAGCTCGTCCAGCTCCGTCGGCATGGAGTCCATCTCGATCCGCAGCCGGCTGGCGGCCTCGTCGACGAGATCGATGGCCTTGTCTGGCAGGAAGCGGTCGCTGATATAGCGGTTCGAGAGGGTGGCGGCTGCGACCAGGGCGGAGTCGGTGATCCGGACGCCGTGGTGGACCTCGTACCGCTCACGCAGGCCGCGCAGGATGGAGATGGTGTCCTCGACCGAGGGCTGGTCGAAATACACGGGCTGGAAGCGGCGCTCGAGGGCCGCGTCCTTCTCGATGTGCTTTCGGTACTCGTCGAGCGTCGTCGCGCCGATGGTGTGCAGCTCGCCACGGGCGAGCATCGGCTTCAGCAGGTTGGATGCGTCCATGGCGCCCTCGGCGGCGCCCGCTCCGACGACCGTATGCAGCTCGTCGATGAACAGGACGACCTGGCCGTCGGAGTCCTTGATCTCCTTGAGGACCGCCTTCAGGCGCTCCTCGAACTCACCACGGAACTTGGCGCCCGCGATGAGTGCCCCAAGGTCCAGTCCGACGACGCGCTTGTCCTTGAGCGACTCGGGCACGTCGCCACGCACGATGCGCTGGGCCAGGCCTTCGACGATGGCCGTCTTGCCCACGCCCGGTTCGCCGATCAGGACCGGGTTGTTCTTGGTACGACGGGAGAGGACCTGGATGACCCGACGGATCTCCTCATCGCGGCCGATGACCGGATCGAGCTTGCCGGCTTGGGCATCCTTGGTCAGGTCGCGCCCATAGCGCTCGAGCGACTGGTAGGTCGTCTCGGGGTGCTGCGAGGTGACTCGCTGGCCGCCCCGGACCGAGGCCAGGGCGCCGAGGACGGCCTCTTTGCCGGCGCCCGCGGCATGGAGGATGCGCTGCGCGTCGCCGCCCGACTCGGTGGCCGCGATGAGCAGATGTTCGGTCGAGACGTACTCGTCCTGGAGCCGTTTGGCCTCGTCTTCGGCACGCTCCAGGAGCTGCTTCGTGCGGGGGTCGAGCGAGAGCGAACCGCCGGCGATGCGAGCACGACGGCCGATGACAGCCGCCAGCTCGACGCGAACCGCGGCCACGTCCGCGCCGAGCCGGCGGAGCGTTGCCGCAGGCGTGCCCTCGTCGTCCTCGAGCAACGCAGCCAAGAGGTGCTCGACGTCGAGCGTCGGGCTCTGTGCATCGGTGGCGATGCGCTGCGAGGCCAGGACGGCCTCCTGCGCCTTCTCGGTGTAGCGGGTCAGGTTCATGGTCGGCTGGCTCCCGTGGTCTGGTCGGTCGCGATCGGCGGGCGGCCAGGGTCACGTCCACGCCCGGCGGTGCGCGGATCGGGTTGGGCGATGCCGGCGGTGAAGGCTCGCAGTCGATCGCGATCGGCGCTTTCGAGGCCGGACGGCAGGACGACCCGCACGCGGACGTAGAGGTCTCCATAGCCATCCGCCTTGAAGCGTGGCATGCCGCGGCCGGAGAGTCGGAAGACCCGGCCGCTCTGGGTCTCTGGCGGGATCCTCAGCAGGACCTTGCCCTTGAGCGTCTCCACCGGCACCTCCGCGCCGAGGAGTGCCTCCTCCAGCGTGATCGGCAGCTCGCGATGCAGATCGTCGCCCTTGCGCGTGAAGACAGGATGCGGCCGGAGTCGGATGTGGAGGTAGACATGGCCGGCATCCGGCCCCGAGCCGGCCTTGCCCGAGAGTCGGATCTTCTGACCATCCGCGACGCCACGCGGGATGCTCACCTCGAGCCGCTTGCCACCGACCTCGATGCGTCGCGCGGTGCCGGCATAGGCCTCTTCCAGGACGATCTCGACGTCCGCAGCGGCGTCCTGGCGGGGGAGCCGTGCAGTGCGGGGTCGCGAGCCCGGTGCCGACGTCGCGCCGGCCTCGTCGAGGCCCAGGCCGCCGAGGATGTCTCCGAAGTCCATGCCGCCCATGGTGGTCGTGGTCGTGCGACGACCCCCGCGAGTGGCGGCCTGGGCGCCCGCGGTGGCGCCGCTGAAGAAGGCGCGGAAGAAGTCGCTGAATCCGGCTGCTTCCTCGCCCGAGGCGGTCCGGAATTCGTATCTGACGCCGCCGCGACCTTGTCGGAAGGCCGCGAACGGGTCGCCCGCCGGCCCCCCGGACGCGGCGTCCGCGCGCTGATACGCCTCCCAGTCGGCGCCCAGCGCGTCGTAGGCCTTGCGTTTCTGAGGGTCGCCCAGGACCGCGTTGGCTTCGTTGACCTCCTTGAAGCGCCGCTCGGCGGCCGCACCCTTGTTGACGTCAGGGTGGTGCTCGCGGGCGAGCTTCCGGAAGGCCTTCTTGATCTCGGCCTGGCTGGCGGTCCGGGGGACGCCGAGGGCGGCGTAGTAGTCCTTGTACTCCATGCGGCCTGTCGGCGCCTCAGTTCACCTCAGGTGGCGCGACCACGGCAGGCGGCTGCTCGGCCGGCGGGAACGACGGCCGGATGACCTTGGCCGAGGGAAGCGCCTTGCTGCCGCCGTGCGTCGGCGTCGTCTGCCGCGCGAGCGGCTTCGGGCGGCGACGGAGGGCGGCCTCCAGGACCTGGTCCATGGTGTCTACGAGCACGAGCTTGATCTGCTTGCGGATCTCCTCCGGAACGTCGCGCAGATCCTTCTCGTTCTTGCGCGGAAGGATGACCGTGGCGGCGCCCGAGAGGTGGGCTGCGAGGATCTTGCTCTTGAGGCCTCCGATGGGCAGGACGCGGCCGCGGAGGGTGATCTCGCCGGTCATGGCCACGTCCTTGCGGACGGGGATGCCGGTGAAGGCGCTGACCATGGCGGTGGCCATGGTGATGCCGGCCGACGGTCCGTCCTTGGGGATCGCGCCAGCTGGCACGTGGATGTGGAGCGTGTGGTTCTCGAAGGTCTCCTTGGACAGCCCCAGTTCCTCAGCGTGGGCGCGGATCCACGACAGGCCGGCACGGGCCGACTCACGCATGACCTCGCCCAGCTGGCCGGTCAGGATGAAGTCTTCCTTGCCGTCCATGCGGGTGACCTCGATGGCGATGACGTCGCCACCGACTTCGGTGACCACGAGCCCTGTCGCCGCGCCCGTCTGATCCTCGGCCTCCAACTCGCCGTACTCGAAGCGCGGCGGGCCGAGGTACTCGAGGAGCTTCTTGCGGTCGACGACCGTGCGGCGCTTGCGGCCCTCCGCCACTTGGCGGGCGACCTTGCGCATGATGTTGGCCAGCTCCCGCTCGAGGCTCCGGACGCCGGCCTCCTTGGTGTAGGCCTGGACCAGCTCGGTCATGGCCTCGTCGCTGATCTCGATGTGCTTGGCTTTCAGGCCGTGCAGGCCCATCTGCTTGGGGACCAGGAACCGTCGCCCGATCTCCATCTTCTCCTGCTGCGTGTAGCCCGGCAGCGCGATGACCTCCATCCGGTCGCGCAGCGCGCCCGGGATCGGGTCGAGCAGGTTGCCCGTGGCGATGAAGAGCACCTTCGAGAGGTCGAAGGGCACCTCGAGGTAGTTGTCCTGGAAGGTGTTGTTCTGCTCCGGGTCGAGGACCTCGAGCAGGGCCGAGCTCGGGTCCCCGCGGAAGTCCATGCCGATCTTGTCGACCTCGTCGAGCATGAACACCGGGTTGTTCGAGCCGCCGGTCTTGATGCTCTGGATGATCCGGCCGGGCAGCGCGCCGATGTAGGTCCGGCGGTGGCCGCGGATCTCGGCCTCGTCGTGGATGCCGCCAAGGCTCATGCGCACGAACTTTCGGTTCATGGCGCGAGCGATGCTCTTGCCGAGCGACGTCTTGCCGACGCCGGGCGGGCCCACGAAGGCGAGGATCGGGCTGCGGATGTCGTCCGCGAGGGTCCGGACGGACAGGTACTCGAGGATCCGCTCCTTGATCTTCTCAAGGCCGTAGTGGTCCTCGTCGAGGATCCGGGCAGCCTCCTTGATGTCCAGGTTGTCGTCCGTGGCGACGTTCCACGGCAGGCCGATCAGCCAGTCCACGTAGGT
>JBEVDC010000216.1:0-24031 GCA_040514195.1 Candidatus Limnocylindrales bacterium
GCCTGGACAACGGCCTGACGGTCATCGGCGCCCACCTCGCCGGGCGACCGCTGATCGCGGCACAGCTCATCCTCGAGGGCGGCGCGGGCCTCGAACCGAGCGACCTATCCGGCGTCAGCACGCTCCTCGCCAGGGCCCTTCCGGAGGGCACCGAGGTGCGCGACGCGGTGGCCTTCGTGGAGGCCACGGAGCGGCTCGGCGCGGAGATCCATGCCGACGCGGGGTGGGAGACGCTGGTGGCCACGGCCGAGGTCCCGCGCCGCCACCTGGAGCCGGCCCTCACCTTGATGGCCGAGATGCTCCTCCGTCCGGCACTCCCCGCCAACGAGGTGGACCGGCTGCGCGAGGAACGCATCAACGACCTGCTCCAGGCCGCGGCCGAGCCGCGTCGTCGAGTCGAGCGGGCCTTTGCAGCCACCGTCTACGCGCCGGGCGTGCCGTATGGGCGTCTCCTCGGGGGCGACGAGACGACGGTCCCACGCCTGGACCGTGAGGCCCTCGAGGCGCGCCACGCGACGATCGTCGATCCAGGTGAGGCGACGATGGTCGTGGCCGGCGACCTGACGGACGTCGACCTCGCAGCCCACGTCGAGGCAGCCTTTGGTGCCTGGCGCGCCCGCGGCACGCGGGCCGCGCGCGGGCGCCGGTCCGATGATGCCGGGCCCCGGCGGGTGGGGGTCCGCGATCGTCCAGGGTCGGCGCAGTCGGAGGTCCGTGTCGGCCACGTCGGCCTGCCGCGCCGGATCGACGACTTCCATGCGGTGGCGGTCATGAGCGTCATCCTCGGCGGGCTCTTCAACTCGCGGTTGCAGCGGCTCCTGCGCGAGGACCGCGGCTACACGTACAGCATCGGTGCCGCCTTCGACTTCCGTCGCTCGGCCGGCCCGTTCGCCGTCCGCACGGCGGTCCAGACCGAGGTCACCGGGCCCGCCATCGTCGACATCCTGGGCGAGCTCGACAGGATCCGTGAGGCGCCCATCACCGAGGCCGAGCTGCGCGAGGCACGCGACTTCCTGATCGGCGTCTTTCCGCTCCGCTTCGAGGTCGCGGCCCAGGTCGTAGGCGCCATCAGCGGACTCGTCGTCCACGGCCTGCCCGATGACGAGCTGGATCGCTACCGACCAGCCGTGGCGGCCCTGACCCCTGATGAGGTCCACGATGCGGCCGTCCGCCACGTTCGCCCCGACGACGCCTCCATCGTCCTCGTCGCCGACGCGGAGCAGGTGCTGTCGCAGCTCGAGGCGGCCGGCATCGGACCGGTCGAAGTGGTCTCTGAGGCCGTGCCGGCGGAGGACGCGGCCTAGAAGCCGATGCTCTGCGGCAGCGTGAACTCGACGAGCGCGCCGATGACGAAGACGATGAGCGCCACGCCGATCATCGTCCAGCGGATCCACTGCGGCCGGAACTTGGCGGCTGTGCCGGCGAAGAAGAGGACCGAGGCGAAGAGCACGGCCGTCAGCACGAAGTTGTCGCTGACCTGGTTGTCGTAGCGCGCTTCGGCCAGGGCGGCGTCGGCCTGCGCGTTGAGGTCATCCGCCTGGGCCTGGGCGGCCAGCGTGTAGTCGGTCTCGCCGAAGGGCGTGCCCGTCGGGAAGCCGTCGGCGTCCGGTGGGGCATCGGCCACCCAGGAATCGAAGGCGAGCACGAATTCCGGCCGGAAACGCGCGCGCAGGAAGTCCGCCAAACGGTCGTCGTCGGTCGCCTTCGCCTGCGCCCAGCTCAGGAAGGCGGTGACGTCGATCTGGATCTGTCGCGAGGCGATCGCCGCCTGGCGGCCTGCGGCGGCTCGCAAGGCTGCCGACTCGGCATAGGCATCCGCCTGCTCGCCACTCCAGCGCGTGGCCTGGTAGGCGCCCCAGGCCGCCAACACGGTCGCCAGGCTGAGGAGGATGGCGGCCACGATCTCGACACGCTCGTCCTGCCACAGGCCGCGCGCCGTCCGGGCGAAGCTCTGGTCGGCGGCGTGGTCAGGGGCAGGAGCCGCGTGGTCGGCCGGCGCCTCTGGTGTCGTCTCCATGGCCGCCATCATGGCTGGACGGCGGGCATGGTGTCGAGTCGGGCGCTCGACGCTGGTTCGAACGAGGCTGTAGGCTCGGGGCGTGATCATCGTCCTTGGGCGCCCCTCGATCGCCGACGGTCCCGATGGCTCTGTGCCGGCCGGCCTCTCGGCCGCGGTGGCGCTCGCGGCCGCGGCTGCCGGTAGCCGCGTCGAGCTCGTCGGCAGCCTCGGGGACGATGCGGCCGGCGACGCCGTGGCGATCGGGCTCGCGCGAGCCGGCGTCGGCCACGCGGCAGTCCTCCGCATCCCTGCCGCGGCCACTCCACGCGCCGGGACGGACGACGCGCCATCACGCCTCGATGCGGCCGACGTCGAGCTCGGACTCCGCTACATGAGCGACTTCCGCGTGCTGGTCGTGGCCGAGACGATGCCGGCGGATGTGGTGGCGGTGGCGGCCGACGCGGCAGCGTACGCGGGTGCCGCGATCGTGGTCCTCGTCGCGCGCGGACAAGGCCCGCCGGCCGGGTTCGGGCCGGCGGCGACGATCCTCGAGGCGCCGGATGACGCGGAGCCGCCCTTTGCGCTGGCCGTCGCGCGCTATGCCGTCGCGCTCGAGGCGGGCACGGATCCGGAGCTGGCTCTGCGGGCGGCCGTCGAGGCAGCTGGTTGGGAGGCCGTCGGTTGAGTCGCCCGAGCCCGACGGTCGCCGACGATCGACCGCTCCTGGTCCACGGCCCGCGCTCGGCGACCTACGACTTCGGGCTCCTCCACCCGCTGACACCGCGTCGATTCGGGCCTGCGATCGACCTCCTTCGAGGACTGGGAGCGGATCGACTCGTGGCCCCGGAGCCGGTCGAAGATGGAGCCCTCGAGCGGCTCCACGAGGCGGCATACATCGATACCGTCAAGCGGTTCTCGGTCGACCCCGAGCGGGTCGCCGAGCGTGGCATCGGGCCGGGTGACGACCCCGCGTTTGCCGGCATGCACGTGGCGGCGGCCTCGGTCGCGGGGGGCTCCCTGGCGGCCATGGCGGCGATCCTCGCTGGCGAGGCGCTTCACGCCTTCCATCCGGGCGGCGGCCTGCACCATGCGATGGCCGGTCGCGCGTCGGGCTTCTGCATCTATAACGACGTGGCACTGGCCGTCGCGCTGGCCCGCGACGTCGGCCACCGCGTGCTGTACCTCGATCTCGACGTCCACCACGGCGATGGCGTGCAGGCCCTCTTCTGGCACGACCCGAGCGTCTTGACGCTCTCCATCCACGAGTCCGGCGAGACGCTCTTCCCAGGCACGGGCTTCGTACACGAGCGGGGCGGGCCGGGCGCCGAGGGCCTGGCCGTCAACCTGCCGATGGTCGCCGGCACCGGCGACGGATCGTGGTTGGCCGCCTTGGAGACGGTCGTCCCGATGGTGGCCGAGGCCTTCCGGCCGACGATGCTGGTCACCCAGCACGGCTGCGACTCGCACCTGCTCGACCCGCTCGCGAACCTGCGCTTGACCACCGCGGCCTACCGCCGCGCGACGCTGCTGGCCGACGAGGTCGCCCACCGCTGGTGTGACGGCCGATGGCTGGCGACCGGCGGCGGGGGCTACGACGTCTATCGCGTGGTGCCCCGATCCTGGGCGCTCGTCTGGCTCGCCCAGGCACATCGCGAGCCGCCGCGGACGACGCCGCCCGACTGGCGCGATCGTTGGGCAGCCGAGGCCGAGCGCTGGCGTCAAGCCCCGCCGGCGATGGCGATGATCGATCCACCCGACCTCGCTGCACCGGAATCGTGGTCGGTGGTCGACGCCAACGCCCGAACGACGGCCTCGGTTCGCGATCTCGCGACGATGACTCCGGCACCAGGCGCCTGATAGCGCGTCAGGCGCAGCGCGGCCGCGTTGAAGGTCGCCCGCCGACGTCAGGGCGGCTCGCGCCGGCGTCGGGGCCGAGCGGGACCGGTCAGGGCCGAGCGGGACCGGTCAGGCGGTAGCCGAGGCCGTACTCGGTGGCGATGTACGACTCGCCGGGGGCGACCACCTCCAGCTTGTGTCGAAGGTTTCGGATGGTCATGCGAAGGAGATGGACGTCCGACTCGTAACCCGCCCCCCAAACGGCCGTGAGCACTTGCCTGTGCGTGACGAGTTGGCCAGCGTGTTCGACCAGGTAGGCCAGCAATCGGAACTCGGTCGGTGTCAGGCGGATCACCTCACCCCTCAACCGGGCCTGGTGCTCATCGAGATCGACGACAAGATCCCGGTGGCGGAGTCGTCGTGGCCGCTCGGGTGGGGCGGTCGCCGCGCGCCGCAGCGCGGCCTGGATACGGGCGACGAGCTCGGGAAAGCTGAGCGGTTTGGTGATGTAGTCGTCGGCGCCGAGCCGCAGCCCGCGGACCTTGTCGGCCTCGGAGCTTCGCGCTGTGACCATCAGGATCGGCACTCGGCTGAACTCGCGGATGCGTTCCACGATCTGCCAGCCGTCGAGCGTAGGCAACGAGACGTCGAGAACCACGAGGTCGGGATGGTCGTCGTAGAAATGACGCAGCGCCTGAGCGCCGGTCGCCGCCACGAGGGTCAGGTAGCCTGCCTGCCGGACCCACAGGTCGACAAGCGACGCGAACTCGGGTTCGTCCTCGACGATGAGGACCGTCTCACGCACGGACGTGCTCGCCCGGTCCAGCGTCGCCGTCTGCGAACTCCGGGACAGGTCGGTCGGATCGGACGTGCGGTCGAGGCGAACCACGTCGACCGGGAAGGACTGGCAACGTGAATCGGACTCGCGTGCCGGGCAAGCCCTCTGGGCGGGCCGCGATCTTCAGTTGACCGCCATGTGCCTCGATCAGACGGCGCGAGATGTAGAGCCCCAAGCCCGTGCCCGGAACATGCGATTCGCGCACGTTCCAGGCGCGATGGAAGGCCTCCGTCACCAGGCCCAGGTCCTCGGCCGGGATGCCCAACCCCTCGTCGTCGATGGTCGCCACCAGCCATCGGTCGTCTGCCCGCGCTGAGATCCAGACCGGCGTCCCGTCCGAGGCGTACTTGAGGGCGTTGCCGACCAGGTTGTCGAGGATCTGCCCGACTCGACCCGGATCGACCTCGATGGGTGGCAGGTCGTCGGGTACATCGACCACCAGTCGGGCGTCACGGCCGGTGGCGGCCAGGTCGCCCCGCAGACGAGCGACGAGGGCGGCGAAGCTGGCCGGCACGCGCTCCAGGATGAGGGGGTCGGCGTGGAGATGGGCGACGTCCAGGATCTGCTCGACGAGCGTGGTCAGACGCGCGGTCACCTCGGCCACGCGCTCAAGGTAATGTCGCTGGACGCCGGGATCGACGTCGAGTAACAGGAGCGTCTCCGTGTAGCCCTGGATGAGCGCCAGTGGCGTCCGCAATTCGTGTGTGACCGTGGCCACGAACCCCTCCCGCAACTCCTCGAGGGCGCGCATCGCGCTGATGTCGCGCAGGATCGCGGTCGCCCTTGGCCGCGCGTCCTCCGGGCCGGCGACCCCCGATGGGGCATAGCCCCCGACGACCCGGATGCCCTGCCCGTCGGCGCCACGCAGCACGGTCTCACGGTAGGCGATCGGCTGGCCCGTCTGGATGACCTCGGCCATCGGACAGGCCTCCGCCGGGTGCCCGCCAGGACTGTCGCAGCCAAGGACCTCGCGGCAGGTCCGGCCGGTGGCTTCGCCGGCCGAGATGCCGAGCAGCCGCTCCCCGGTCGCATTCAGGCGCAGGAGTCGCCGATCCCCATCGACCTGCAGGATGAGGTCCGTGGCACCGTCGACGATGGCCGTCAGATCGTGCCGCTCACGATCGAGCGCCTCACGCAGTCGTGCGCCGGCGAGGGCTACCCCGAGCTCGTGGCGTGCGAGCTGGGCGATACGCAGGCCGTCAGGCTCGAGCGCACGACCTGGCGACGCCCAGAGAGCCAGGAACGTGGCCGGGTCGCGCTCCGAGAGGACCAGGCCTGCGACCCCATCGACCGTTGCGCTCCAGGCGCCAGCGGCGTCGGGATCGTCAAGCCTGCTGGGGATCGACGGGTCGCTGGAGGCAGAACCGGCGGCGGCCACGAGAAGCAGGCCCGATCGCTCGGCTGGCTCGACCCAGAGCGCGCCGCCATCGGCTCGGGCGAGCCGGGCGAGCTCGACGACGACCGCAGAGGCCAGCTCCGCGACCGACCCTCGTGAAGCCATGAGCTGACTGAGCTGGTATTGCGCGAACAGCGCGTCCGCCTCGCGCTGGGCGTCCTCGAAGGCGCGACGGCTCTCGCGTTCGAGTGTCTCGATGCGGGCCGCCAGGGCCGCCACGTCCGCCGGCGGGCCGGTGGCGGTCATCGACCCCCGAAGGCACGCAGGAGCAACAGGCAGGAGGCCGCTCCCGGATCGAGGTGACCGACTGACCTGTCGCCGAGCCGCAGGGCCAGGCCACGGCGCGCGACCATGCCGCGGGTGGCGAGCATGCCACGCCAGCCGGCGGAGACCGCAGCGCCCCACGCCTCGTCGACGGGCCGCCCGTCATCGATGGCCATCGAAAATGCTCGTGCAGCCGGCTCGAGGGTATCGAGGATGGTCTTGTCGCCGACCTCGCATCGGCCTCTGCGGGCGACTCCATCGGCCGCAGCCTGAAGCATGACGGCCATCTGCGGCGCGTCGACCGCGGGTCGGTCACCGGCTCGGAAGCCAGCCTCGATGAACGCCGTTCCATACAGCGGGCCAGACGCTCCGCCGACCGCGGCCACGAGGCGATGGCCGACCGCACGCAGCAGGTCGCCCGGAAGCGTCGCCTGCGGAAGCTCGCGCAGGAGGTCGTCGACGGCTCGGAATCCGATGGACAAGTTGTCGCCATGGTCGCCATCGCCGAGGACGGCGTCGAGCCGTGTCAGGTATGCGCTGTGCCGCCGCAGGACGCGTTCGCAGCGGCGCAGGGCCAGGCGAAGGTCGCCGCTGTCGAGCAGCCCCGAGCGGTCGAGCTGCTGGATGACCGTCGCGGGGGCGACGATCGATGGCTGAGTCACGGCTGACGGTCCTCTCGCGCGCAGGTCAAGCCCGAGTGTAGTCGGCGTCGTCACCGGCCGGCAACGCTCGGCACCACCCCGTCGACGCCCGACCGCCACCTCATCGCATCTCTTGATGGCGCGTTGATGGCTTCTTGCTGAGTCGTCAGCGACGATGGTCCGGCGCCTCACCACGAGGCCATCCCCGACTTGAGGAGGAGCGATTGGTGAGCCTGGTTCTGATCTCACACAGCCGGATGCTGGTCGATGGCCTGGCCGAGATGGTCGCGCAGATCGCCGGTGACGAGGTCTACGTGGCGACCGCTGGCGGGACCGAGGACGGGCGCCTCGGGACCAGTGCGCCGCGCATCGAGGTCGCATTGCGCGAAGCGCTAGCGAGCGGATCGGACGGCACACTCGTGCTGCTCGACCTGGGCAGTGCGGCCCTCAGTCTGGAGCTGGCCCTCGAAGCCCTCGATCCAGCGGAGCGGGCTCGAGTGCGCGTCAGCGAGGCGCCACTCGTCGAGGGCGCCGTCCTTGCTACCGTCCAGGCCAGCGTCGGGGCCAGTCTCGATGACGTCGCCAGTGCCGCTGCCGGAGCTGCGACGCTAGCCAAGCTGCCGCGTGACTGACGTGCCCGAGATCCGACTCGTGGTCATCGACCCGTCGGGCCTCCACGCCAGGCCCGCGGCCCGTTTCGTCCAGGCTGCCTCACGGTTCGACTGCCGGATCGCCATCCGCCACGACGGTCGCGAGGCAGACGCCAAGAGTCTCATCGCGATCCTGGGACTGACCCTCCGGCCATCGTCGGAGATCTCCCTCGTGGCCGATGGCCCAGATGCGGACGCGGCGCTTGCGGCGCTGCGAACCGAGCTCACCCCATACGTCGGCTCGCCGAGCTGACGTACCAAGATAGGAGGCACCAGCATGTCGACCCCGACCCTTTCCCAGAAGCTGACCGCGGAGGTCATCGGCACCGCGATCCTCGTCTTCATCGGTGCCGGCTCCGTGCCCTTGACGGTCTTCCTGACTGCCGGAGCCGGCGGGACCGGGATCGACGGGACCGCCGGCCTGTCGACGATCTCGTTCTCCTTCGCCTTCGCGATCATGGCGGCGGTCTATTCGATCGGTCATATCAGCGGGTGCCACATCAATCCCGCGGTCACTATCTCGCTTTGGGCGACCCGCAAGATCGATGGCCGAACGGCCGTCCCCTACATCGGGGCGCAACTCGTGGGCGCCTTCGTCGGCGCCGGCCTCACCCTGATCATCCTCACCAACAACGACCCCGCGACACTGGGCCTGGGCGCCGTCTCCGTTAACGCCAACGCCGGCCTCGCCGTCGGCTTCGCCGCCGAGGTCATCGGCACCGCCATCCTGGTGTTCACGGTCTTCGGCTCCGCGGTCTCGGGCAAGGCACCGACCGGTTTCGCCGGGATCGTCATCGGCTTCGTCGTCTACGGGATCATCATCCTCGTCGGCCCGATCACCGGAGCATCGCTCAACCCGGCTCGCGAGCTCGGCCCGGCCCTCCTCGGCCAGGCCATCGGCGCCACCGCGATCCCGATCGACCAGCTCATCGTCGTCTACGTCTTCGGCTCCACGATCGGTGGCGTCATCGGCGCCTTCCTGTACGAATTCATCGGCCGCGAGCAGGCCGCCACGGTGCCGGCCGCAGCCGTCGCCGAGCCTGCCCAGGGCTGACCCCAAACCCCACCGCGTCGAAGGAGGATCTGACCATGACCACGACCACGACGACCATGAAGAAGCTTATCAACGGCGTCGACGACCTCGTCCCCGAGAGCCTCGCGGGCCTCGGCGCGGCGCATCCCGACCTGGTTCGCATCGACGCCGCCAACAAGGTCGTCCTCCGTGCCGGCGGGCCCCGTGCCGGCAAGGTGGCCCTCGTCTCGGGCGGTGGCTCTGGGCACGAGCCGCTCCACGGCGGCTTCGTGGGACGAGGCATGCTCGACGCAGCCTGCGCGGGGAACGTATTCACCTCGCCCGTGCCCGACCAGATGGAGGCGGCCACACGGGCCGTCGACGGTGGCGCCGGCGTCCTCCATATCGTCAAGAACTACACCGGCGACGTGCTCAACTTCCAGCTCGCGGCCGAGCTCGTCTCGGGCGAGGTCGAGGTGGCGACGGTCGTGACCAACGACGACGTCGCCGTCCAGGACTCGCTCTACACGGCCGGCCGCCGGGGGGTCGGGGGCACGGTGCTGGTGGAAAAGATCGCAGGCGCTCGCGCCGAAGCCGGTGGCACCCTGGCCGAGGTCACGGCCACCGCGGTCAAGGTCAATGCCAACGCACGGTCCATGGGCATGGCCCTCACGAGCTGCATCGTGCCGGCCGCCGGGACGCCCACCTTCGAGCTGCCCGACGACGAGATGGAGATCGGCATCGGCATCCACGGCGAGCCCGGACGACGGCGAGAGAAGCTCGCCCCGGTAGACGAGATCGCCCGGATGCTGGTCGATCCCATCGTGGCCGACCTTCAGCTCGAGCGAGGGGAGCGCGTGCTCGCCTTCGTCAACGGCATGGGCGGCACGCCCCTCATCGAGCTGTACGTGGCCTTCAACGCCGTGGCTGGGCTCCTCGCGGAGCGCGGCATCGGGATCGCCCGCACGCTCGTGGGCGACTACATCACGAGCCTCGAGATGGCCGGCTTCTCGGTCACCCTCCTGAGGCTTGACGATGAACTGACCGGCTTTTGGGATGCGCCGGTCCATACGCCGGCCCTGCGCTGGGCTGTCTGACGGATCCATTCCCATGACGGCCGCCACGCCGCACATCTCCACGGAGCGGCGGCCGTCGCGAGTAGACTCCACGCTCGGATCGTCGCCGAGCCGAGGTGACACGATGATCGACACGATCGAGGCCTGGTTCCGCCTGAGTGCGGAGCGGATCCACGAGCAGGCCAGGGCGCTGACCGTCCTCGACCAGGCCATCGGCGACGGGGACCACGGGATCAACATGGATCGCGGTTTCACGGCCATCGTGGCCTCGTTCGCGGCCGGACGCCCGGCAGGGGAGAGCGAGCGCGGGATCGCAGGCGCCATGGTGCGGCTGGCTGGTCGGACCCTCATCTCGACCGTCGGCGGAGCGGCCGGCCCGCTGTACGGCACGGCCCTCATGCGCGCCGGCGGCATCATCGCGTCCTCCGAACCAGCCACGCCGGCGGCGGAGGTCGTGGTCTCCGCGCTCGAGGCCGCCATCGGTGGCGTCCAGGGCCTTGGCAAGGCGACGACCGGCGAGAAGACGATGCTCGATGCCCTCAGGCCGGCGGTCACGGCCGGGCGGACGGAGCTGGAGGCTGGCGGCAACCCCAAGGCCGTCCTCGAGGCCATGGCCGAGGCGGCTGAAGCCGGTGCCGAGGCAACCATCCCGATGCTCGCCACCAAGGGGCGAGCGTCGTACCTCGGCGAGCGAAGCATCGGCCATCAGGATCCCGGCGCCACGTCGGCTGCCCTGCTCGTCCGAGCCATGGCCGACGTCGTCGCGGATGACTGATCGGGCCGCGGCCGTGAGCGATCCTGGCGTGGAGCGGAACGGGCGGGGGGCTCGACGCGCCCTCATCGGGCAGCCCGGCTCCCCCGGAACGGGCGTCGGGCGCCTGCTGGTGGTGGCGTCCGCCGAGCCTGCCATCAGGACACCGGTCATGGCCGCGATCGATCCGACCGTGGAGCGGCGACGATTGCTCGCGGCCATGGACCTCGCGGCCGATCAGCTCGAGGCGCTCGCTCGCGGCACGGCCGCCACCGTCGGCGGCGAGGTCGGCGCGATCTTCGAAGCCCAGGCCCTCTTCGCGCGGGATCCGGGCCTGCTCGAGCCGGCGCTGGCGGCCGTCGACGCCGGCGCCGGCGCGGCGGAAGCCATCGAGGCCGCCGCCGCGGCACAGGCCGATACGCTGGCGGCCGTCGACGACGCCTACTTCCGCGAGCGTGCCGTCGACGTGCGTGACGTCGGACGTCGAGTGGCGGCCATCATCGACGGGCGTCCGACGCCCGTGTTGTGGCGGGCCGACGGCACGCCCGCGATCGTCATCGCCGAGGATCTCGATCCGTCGCTCGTGGCCACGCTGCGCCGGGAATTGGTGGCGGGCATCGGGTTGCAGGGTGGCGCGGCGACCGGCCATGCCGCGATCGTCGCTCGTGCCCTGGGCATCCCGCTGGTGCTCGGGCTCGGGCGCGCGCTCGACGGCGTGGCGACCGATGTCGAGGCCCTCGTCGACGGCTCGACTGGCCGCCTGATCGTCCATCCGACGGCGGAAGACGTCGTCGCTCCGACCGCTGCCGAGTCGACCTCGGCAGTCTTCTCGAGCCCGACGCCGACCGGCCTGGCAACGGTCGGCGTCTCGGCCAACGTCGGCTCGGTCCTCGAGGCGACGGCTGCGGCACGGGCAGGAGCGGACGGCATCGGGCTGGTGCGCACAGAGCTCCTCTTCCTGGCGCGCTCGAGGCCACCATCGGTCGGCGAGCAGCGGGCCACGTATGCGCGCATCCTCGAGGCAGTCGGCGGGCGCCCGGTCGTCTTCCGGACGCTCGACATCGGCGGCGACAAGCCGGCCGCCTTCATGGCCCGTGAGGCAGAGGCGAACCCGGCCCTCGGCGTACGCGGCGTGCGACTCGGACTCCGGCAGCCTGCGCTCCTCGACGACCAGCTGACCGCCCTCCTCGAAGCTGCGGCGGGCGGCGAGCTGCAGGTCATGGTGCCGATGGTGGCCACGGTCGAGGAGCTCGACGAGGTGCGCCATCGGTTCGAGCGGCTCCGAGCCTCGTTGGTGGAGGCGGGCCGTCCCACCCCTGCGACGCTGCGCCTCGGCGCGATGATCGAGATACCGTCGGCCGCGATCATGGCCGACCGACTGGCCGAAAGCGCCGACTTCTTGAGCATCGGCACGAACGATCTCATCCAGTACCTGCTGGCAGCCGATCGCACCAATCCCGCCCTGGCGGACCTGGCCTCGGTCCTTCAGCCGGCCGCCCTTCGGATGATCGACATCGTCGTGCGTGCCGCTCGCGCGCACGACCGCCATGTCGCCGTCTGTGGCGAGGCGGCGGCCGACCCGCGCGCCATCCCCCTGCTGATCGGTCTCGGGGTGCATGAATTGAGCGTCGCGCCTAGCTCGATCGAGGCCGTCCGCCGGGCAGCGGCGGACGTCGATGCCACGGCAGCCCGAGCCCTCGTCGACGAGGTCCTGCAGGCGAGATCGCTGGCGGAGGTCGACGCGCTGGTCGATGCCGATCGGGGGACGCGCGCCAGGGGAACGTAGAACGCTTGTTCGATTGCGTAGCTCGTCCTATACTCGGCGCCCGTGCCCAGACGCAGCCGTCCAGTTCCGGCGATCGACCCGCTCGACGCGTTCCAGCCGGCCACGCATGACTGGTTCGCGAGCGCCTTCAATACGCCGACGGCCGCTCAATCGCTGGGCTGGCCGAGTATCGCGCGGGGTGAGCACACGCTCATCTGCGCGCCGACGGGCAGTGGCAAGACCCTGGCGGCGTTCCTCTGGTGCCTCGATCGGCTGCTGCGAGATGACGCCCCAAGGCCCGCGGCCGAGGCGCTCCGCGTGCTGTACGTCTCGCCCCTCAAGGCACTCGCCCACGACGTCGATCGGAACCTGCGCGCACCGCTCCAGGGCATCGCGCTGGCCGCCCAGGCGCGCGGCGAAGCGACACGCTCGGTCCGCGTCGGCATCCGCACCGGCGACACACCGGCCGCCGAGCGCGCGAGGATGGCCAAGGCGCCGCCGGACATCCTGGTCACCACGCCGGAATCGCTCTACCTGCTGCTGACCTCGGCCGCGCGGGAGACGCTGCGGAGCGTCGAGTGGCTGATCGTCGACGAGATCCACGCCCTGGCAGGCACCAAGCGCGGCGCGCACCTGGCGCTTTCGCTCGAGCGACTGGCGGCACTCACGGGCCGCGAGCCGCAGCGCATCGGGCTGTCCGCCACGCAACGACCGCTGAGCGCCGTGGCTGCCTTCCTCGGCGGGCGCGTGGACGGTGGCGACGACGCAACGCCAGGCGCACAGCGGCCCGTGACCATCATCGACGCCGGCATGCGCAAGGCACTCGAGCTCCAGGTCGTGGTCCCGATCGAAGACATGAGTCAGCTGGGCGAGCCGATCCCGCTCGAAGAGGCACCCGGCGGGCCGGCGGCCGGACCCGATGCGCGGACCAGCATCTGGCCCTCGGTCTATCCGCGCATCCTTGAGCTCATCCGTGCGCATCGGAGCACGATCGTCTTCACCAACAGCCGGCGGCTGGCGGAACGCCTGGCGCTCAAGATCAACGAGCTGGCCGGCGAGGAGCTCGTCCGCGCCCACCATGGCTCGATCGCACGCGAGCAGCGGCTGGAGATCGAGGCGGCGCTCAAGGAGGGACGGCTGCCTGGCATCGTGGCCACCAGCTCGCTCGAGCTTGGCATCGACATGGGCGCCGTCGATCTCGTCATCCAGGTCGAGGCCCCGACGTCGGTCGCCAGCGGGCTCCAGCGCATCGGGCGGGCTGGGCACCAGGTCGGCCAACCGTCGCGCGGCGTGATCTTCCCGAAGTACCGCGGTGACCTGCTCGAGGCGGCCGTGGTCACGAAGCGGATGCACGAGGGCGCCATCGAGACGACGCGTGTGCCGCGCAACCCGCTCGACGTGCTCGCTCAGCAGATCGTCGCCACGACCGCCGACCGGCCGTGGCCGCTCGACGAGCTCTTCGGACTCGTCCGGCGGGCGGAGAACTACGCCGAGCTTGGCCGCGACGCGTTCGAGTCGGTCGTCGGCATGCTGGCTGGCGACTACCCCTCCGACGACTTCGCCGAACTCCGACCGCGCCTGGTCTGGGACCGCGTGGCGGGCACGGTCCTGGCCCGGCGCGACGCGCGAACGGTCGCCATCACCTCCGGCGGCACGATCCCCGACCGCGGCCTGTTCGGCGTCTACCTCTCGGAAGAGGCGGATGGGGCGACGGCGGGCGCACGTGACGGACGGCGGGGCGGCGGCCGGCGGGTGGGTGAGCTCGATGAGGAGATGGTCTACGAGACGCGCGAAGGCGAGGTCATCCTACTCGGCGCCAGTGCGTGGCGCATCGAGACCATCACGCACGACCGCGTGCTGGTCTCGCCGGCACCCGGCGAGCCTGGCAAGGTGCCCTTCTGGAAGGGCGACGCGTTGGGCAGGCCGGTCGAGCTCGGGCGAGCCGTGGGCGCCTTCGTGCGTGAGGTCGGCGCAGGCGCCCTGGGCGGGGCACGCGCGCGAGCGGCCACGATGACCCGACTCCGCACGGACCATGACCTCGACGAACGAGCGGCCACTAACCTCTTGGCCTACCTGGCCGAGGAGCGCGACGCGACGGGCACCCTGCCGACCGACCGGACCATCGTCCTGCAGCGCTTCCGCGACGAGCTCGGGGACTGGCGGGTCTGCCTCCTGTCGCCCTTCGGCGGACGCGTTCATGCGCCGTGGGCATTGGCTATCGAGGCCCGCCTGCGCGAGGCGCTGGGGGTCGAAGTCGCACCACTCTGGTCCGACGACGGCATCGTCCTGCGCCTGCCGGCGACCGAAGATCCGCTCCTTCGACCGCTCGACACGGACCACGGCTCGGACGGCGAGGCGCCCGAAGACGCCCTCGAGACGCTCCTGGGTGTCGGAGGCGCGGCAGCCGCTGAATCGGCGGTCCGCATCCCTGCCGATGAGGTCGAGGACCTGGTCGTCGGAGTGCTGGGTGGCTCGACGCTCTACGCGGCGCGCTTCCGCGAAAACGCCGCCCGTGCCCTGCTCCTGCCGCGGCGTCGCGGGGCAGAGCGACGGCCGCTCTGGCAGATGCGCCAGCGATCGGCCCAGCTGCTGACCGTGGCCAGCCGGTACGGCAGCTTCCCGGTCGTCCTCGAGACGTATCGGGAATGCCTCCAGGACATCTTCGACCTGCCGGCCCTGCGCGAGATCCTGGGCGCCATCGAGCGGCGCGAGATCGACCTCGTGAGCGTCGAGACGCGTCGTGCCTCGCCCTTCGCCAGCTCGCTGCTCTTCGACTACGTGGCGACCTACATGTACGAGGGCGATGCCCCGCTGCTCGACCGACGGGCCCAGGCGCTGGCTCTCGACCGCGACCTGTTGCGCGAGCTGCTGGGCGCCGAGGAGCTGCGCGAGCTGCTGGATGCCGAGGCCATCGCCGAGGTCGAGCTCGAGCTGCAAGGCCTCACCGAGGAGCGGGCGGCGGGTTCCGCCGATGCCGTCCATGACCTGCTACGCCGCCTGGGGGACCTGTCGAGCGATGAGGTCGCTGCCCGCGTTCGGGGGCGGGACGCGCGGGCCCGCGAGCGCGCCGCCGGGGAGTGGCTCGAGGCTCTGGCGGCCGACCGTCGTGCCGTCCGAGCCCGGATCGCGGGGCATTGGCGTTGGATCGCGGCCGAGGATGTCGGTCGCTATCGTGACGCGGTCGGCGTCTCGCCACCGGCGGGCGTGGCCGAGGCGTACCTGGCACACGCCCCCGACGCACTCGAGCGCTTGCTCGCCCGATGGGCGCGACGCCACGGTCCGTTCATCGCTGCCGATCCGGCCTCGCGCTGGGGCTTGCCGATCGGCGCCATCGAACCGGCCCTCGAGCGACTGATGAGCGCCGGCGGCCTGCTGCGCGGCGAGTTCCGGCCGGGCGGCGTCGAGCGCGAGTGGTGCGACCCGGAGGTCCTCCGCCTCCTCCGCCGCCGGTCCCTCGCCCGGCTGCGTCACGAGGTCGAGCCCGTGGACGGCTCGACGTACGCGCGCTTCATCCTCGGCTGGCAGGGCATCGGCGGGACGCGCGGCGGCATCGAACGACTGGCAGAGGTCATCGCCCAACTCGAAGGGCTGCCGATGCCAGCCAGCGTGCTTGAGCGAGAGATCCTGCCGGCCCGAGTGCCCGGCTACCAGCCTCGGCTCCTCGACGAACTGGGCGCCGCCGGCGAGGTCTGCTGGGTAGGGCAGGGCAGCCTCGGGCGCGACGATGGCCGCCTGGCGCTCTACCGGCCCGATCGCCTGGCGCTCCTGGTGCCCGAGGCCGCCGCGGACGTGCCGCTTCCTGACGCTTTGGTCGGTGACCCATGGCTGCGCGACGTCCTGCGGGCACACCTCGACCGCCGGGGTGCGAGCTTCTACCGTGACCTCCTGGCGGCCGCCACGCAGGCCGCACGCGACACCGAGCGCCCGGTGCCGACACAGCGCGACGTCCTCGACGCCATCTGGAGCCTGGCCTGGGATGGCGTCGTGACCAACGACACGTTCGCCCCACTGCGAGCGCTCCGCTGGGGGCGGCGCGTCGGCGGCGATGATCGATCGCATCGAGGCCCTGCCCGGAGCGGTCCACCAGAGGCTGCCGGCCGATGGTCACTGGTCGCCGATGCGCGAGCCAGTTCGCTTGCCCTGGCCGGTCGTGAGCCGACCTCGACCGAACGACGCCACGCCCTGGCCATGCGGCTCCTCGAGCGGCAGGGCATCGTGACCCGCGACGCCGTCGCAGCGGAGGCCGTCGTCGGTGGATTCGGGGCCGTCTATCCCATCCTGCGCGAGCTCGAGGAACGTGGCCGTGTGCGCCGGGGCTACTTCGTCGAAGGGCTGGGCGGCGCCCAGTTCGCCCAGCCCGGTGCCATCGATCGGCTGCGTGCCGCACGACCGGGTGTCGGCGACGACGAGCGCGGCGGGTCGGCGGTCGTGCTGGCGATGACCGATCCGGCCAATCCGTACGGGGCGGCCCTCGCCTGGCCGCGGCGCGGTGACGACGACCGACGCCCGCTGCCACGTGCTGCCGGGGCTCGTGTCGTGCTCGTCGATGGCGCACCCGCCCTCGTTCTCGAGCGAGGCGGGCGCTCCCTGCTGACCCTCCCCGCGTCAGACGACCGAGACGTCCTGACACAAGCCGTTCAGACCTTGGCGGCCGACGTCGCCGGCGGCCGACACGCGGCGCTGGAGGTCCATCGCGTCGACGGCCTGCCCGTCGGCGACTCGGCCATCGCCGAGGCGCTGGCCGGGGCGGGCTTTCGTGCCTCGTACCGAGGCTGGGTGCTGCGCCCGACGACCTCGGGGTAGCATCCGCGGACCATGTGCGAGCAGGTCGTCGCCCGAGCCTCGGATCCGTTCGCCATCGGACGGCTCTGGGGGGTGATCGAGGGCCTCGAACGGTACGGCCTCGGTGGGTGGGGTTGGGGCGCTGTCTGGACGACGACCGACGGTCGGCTCGCCGCCCACCGTGACCCACGCGCCTTCCGCGACGACCCAGCCACCGGCGACCTGGCCGCCGTCGAGGCGACCGCCCTCCTCGTCCACCTGCGACGACCGTCCCGGCTGAGCACGATCGGCCTTGCCGACACCCAGCCCTTCATCGACCCGGCCGGTCGCTTCGCATTCAGCCATAACGGAGACCTGCGCGACTACCGCGCCATGCGCCGGCAGTATCAGGAGGCCGGACGCATCGTCGGCCGCGCGGACTCTGAGGTGGGCCAGCGCTGGCTGGAGGATCATTGGGCGGACGACGACGATGCCACGCTCGCGCTGGCCGCGATGCACGACCGATTCAGCGGCCAGGCCAACCTCATGGCGCTGAGCGCTGACGGGGCAGCCCACATCTACGCCGGGAACACTGAGAACCCGATCTTCACCTATCGCCTCGGCCCCATCGGGATCGCCTCGACCGGTATCTACTCGCTCGACCGCTCGCTCTTCAGCTTCGTCGTACACGACGCACAGCAACGGCGCGTCGTCCGGCCGGGCCATGGCGTGACACTCGGTGTCGACGGTGCCCCGCACGCGCCCGCGCGGGAGCTGCGCGTCGTCGGCTGATGGGCGTCAACATCAGCCATCGGCCCGATCGGTCGAGCGAGCATGCCCGAAGGTGACACCCTCTTCCGGACGGCAGCCGTGCTCCGCGACATCCTCCTCGGTCGGACGCTGGTCTCAGCGCGGGGTCGGCCTGGCGGGGCGCAGCTCGAGCGGCTCGTGGGCGGCCGCTTCCTGCGCGTCGAGTCGATCGGCAAGCACCTGCTCATCGACGTCGATCGCGGCCTGAGCCTGCACACGCACCTCGGCCTGCACGGATCCTGGCATCGTTACCGGACCGGCGAGCCTTGGCGCCGCGGGGCGAACCGGGCGGTCGCCGTGCTCGAGGTGCCGGGCGCTGTGGCCGTCTGCTTCGATGCCCCGACCGTCGACCTGATAGAGACGCGCGCACTTGGACTCCATCCGGTCCTGCGGGCGCTCGGGCCGGACCTCGTGACGAGCGAGGTCGCGACGGACGCCCTCGTCGGTCGGCTCCGCGCTCTGCCGCCCGAGACCCCGGTCGGCGAGGCGCTGCTCGACCAGCGGGTCATGGCAGGACTCGGCAACGTCTACCGCAGCGAGGTCTGCTTCGTCGAGCGTGTCGATCCCTTTCGAACCCTGGCATCGCTCTCGGACCCGACCCTGGCCGGGCTCGTCGAGACCGGGCGGACGCTCATCCGGGCCAACCGGATGGCGCCAGCGCGGACGACCGTCCCGGGGGCCCGGCGACCGGGCGAGCGGCTGTGGGTCTACGGGCGAGCCGGAAGGCCATGCCGTCGATGCGGCGGCGTGATCCAGAGCAGGGTGGGCGGCGATCCGCCCCGTCGCACATGGTGGTGCCTGACCTGCCAGCCGGGGGCGAGCGGGTAACGCACGGGGTCTGGCGCGCGTCGCCCGGACGGTACGATGCGTCGACATCGATGGGAGGTGGCGGTGACCGAGATCGCGCCGACGACACCCGACGGAAAGCGGCGGCTCTCGAGGCTCGAGCTCTTGCGTATCAGCCTCTACTGGCTGGCCATCAGCGGCCTCTGGGCGGGCCTCTCCTTCACCCTGCTGCCGCTCATCTCGCAACTGCTCATCTGTCCCGTCGGCGTCGATGCCACGGCCTGCGCCACGATGCCCATCGGGCAGCTCGCCCCGATCCTCGGCGAGCTCCGACTGCGGCCCGAGGTCGCGCTCGGCCTCGTCCTGCTCGTCGGCTCCGCGGTCGCCTTCGTCGTCCAGCCCATCGCGGCGGCCCTGAGCGACTACACGCGCAGCCGCCTCGGCCGCAGGCGGCCGTGGATCCTGGTCGGGACCTCGCTCGACGTCGTCTTCCTGGTCCTTCTCGCGCTGCTGGTGAGGGAGCCGGGCTCGCAGGCATTCCTGGCCATGGCCGTCCTCATCGTCTTGCTCCAGTTCTCCAGCAACCTCGCGCAGGGCCCGTTCCAGGGCTACGTGCCCGACCTCGTGCCGGAGGAGCAGGTCGGCCTGGCTTCGGGTCTCGTCGGCACGATGACGGTCAGCGGGCAGCTCCTGGGCGCCGGCATCGCCGGCGTGGCCGTCGCGATCGGTGCACCAGCGCTCGGCATCGTCGGCCTTGCCGTACTCGAGGTGAGCACGATGTTGCCGGCTGTCTTCGGCGTCGCCGACCGGCCGGTCGAGATGCCCAAGCGCTCGGGCGGCATGGTCGACGGAGTGAAAGGCGCCGTGGCCGAGGCCTGGGGTCACCGAAGCTTCGTCTGGCTCCTCGTCAGCCGCTTCTTCATCCTCATGACCGTGGGCTCCGTGACCGCCCTCGCGTTCTTCTTCCTGACGCGCTCGCTCGTCTACTCGAGCGAGGAGGCGGCCACCGCCATCGTCATCCTGCTGGCCATCACCGTCCTCACTGCCGCGCTCGTGTCGGTCGTAGCGGGCCCCATCTCGGATCGCGTCGGTCGTCGCCAGGTCATCTGGCTGAGCTGCCTCATCGGGGCCGTCGGGATGGCCCTCCTGGCGGTGGCGCCCGCCCAGCCCGAGCTCGTGATCGGCGGCGCCCGCTTCCCGCTCGGGGGACTGGCTGCGGTGCCCATCGGCGTCGGCGCCGGGATGTTCATCTCGGTGGACTGGGCCCTGATGGTCGACATCATCCCCAAGGTCACCGCCGGCCGCTACATGGGGATCAGCAACGTCGTCACAGCGACCGCGGGCTCCATCGCCGGAGCGATCGGGGGCGTCGTCATCGCCTTGACCACCAGCCTGACCGGAGACGCGGGCCTTGGGCCACGTGTCGCCCTTGGCCTGGCCGTCGTCTTCTACGGGCTCGGCGCGCTGGCCCTCATCCGCGTCGACACCCGGCCGTTCGAGGTACAGATGGCGGAGCGGCGCTCGAGCGATCGCGTGCCCGCCCCTGCCACGTCGGCCTGAGGTCCGCGGCGCCTCGAGGTCGCGCGACCGTGACCTCGTGCCCTCGGGACTCGCTGGTATCCTCTGCCGAACGTCAGCAGGGGTACCTACGTCTGTGGCCGAAGGGCACGTCATGATCATCGGCGGGGCCGAGGACAAGGTCCGCGAGCGGGTCATCCTGGCCCGCTTCGTCGCGCTCGCGGGCGGTACCGACGCGCGCATCGCGGTCATCAGCACGGCCTCATCGCTGGGCCCGGCGGCCGGCGAGCTCTACCGGCGCGTCTTCAGGGAGCTTGGTTGTCATGACGTGCGGCCCGTTCATGCCACGACGCGGCCGCAGGCCAACGACGAGTCCGGCGCTGCCGCCGTACGCGACGCCACGGGCATCTTCCTGACGGGCGGCAACCAGCTCCGCCTCAGCTCGACGATCGGCGGCACGCGGCTCGCCCAGGCCATCCTCGAGCGCCACCACGATGGTGCCGTCGTAGCCGGCACGAGCGCTGGCGCGAGCGCCATGAGCAGCCACATGATGGCCTTCGGTGCGAGCGGCGGATCGCCGCGCCAGCGGATGGCGCAGATGGCCGCGGGCCTCGGCGTCCTGCCGGGCGTCATCGTCGACCAGCACTTCCAGCAGCGGAATCGGCTCGGTCGCCTGCTGGCCATCATCGCCCA
This sequence comes from Candidatus Limnocylindrales bacterium, assembly GCA_040514195.1. Taxonomy (GTDB): domain Bacteria; phylum Chloroflexota; class Limnocylindria; order Limnocylindrales; family CSP1-4; genus CSP1-4. Next base: position 20,797 of record JBEVDC010000216.1, read on the forward strand.
GAACCCATCGCTCCTTGGCATCGGTGTCGATGAGGACACGGCGGGGGTGGTCGGGCCCGATCAGGTGCTCGAGGTCATCGGGCGCCGCAGCGTGACCATCATCGACGGCTCCGGTGCCGACACCGACGCGTGGGAGGTCGCCGCACACCGCCCGATCATGATCAGCAACGTGGTGCTTCATTCGTTCCCGGCCGGCTATCGCTTCGACCTCCGCCGCCGCGTGCGCCTGGCGAACCCACGGCTGCACGCCATCGAGGGTGGCGGGGAGTCGCTCGCGTCGAGCTGATCCACACGGAGGGAACGGTGACCCAGAGGAATGCCCAGCCGGCTGCGCCGCTGACGCCGCGCCCGGAGCTGCGCATCGTCGAGACGCGCGTCCTCCGGGGCCCGAACTACTGGGCGCGCGAGCCCGTCATCCGCATGATGGTGGACCTCGGCGTGCTCGAGGCGTTCCCCTCGAACCTCATCCCGGGTTTCACCGACACGCTGGTCGCGGCCATGCCTTCCCTCGAGGAGCACGCCTGCTCGTTGGGCCGCCGCGGGGGCTTCATCAGCCGGCTCCGCGAGGGCACCTGGATGGGCCACATCGCCGAGCACATCGCGCTCGAGCTGCAGACCCTTGCCGGCACCGAAGCCCGCCACGGCAAGACCCGCTCCACGGGAACCCACGGCCAGTACAACGTCATCTACGAGTATGTCGAGGAGCGGGTGGGGGTCGAGGCCGGCAAGATCGCCGTCGCCTTCGTCAACCACCTCGCGGCGCCCGACGACCCCAAGTCGGCCGGCTTCGACTTCCAGACCGAGCTCGAGCGGCTCATCCGGCTGGCCGAGCGCCTGGCCTTCGGGCCTTCGACACAGGCACTCATCGACGAGGCCGTCCAGCGCGACGTGCCCTGGATCCGCCTTGACCGGCACAGCCTCATCCAGCTCGGCCAGGGCGTCCATCAGCAACGCATCCGCGCGACCATGACGTCGCGCACCGGGGCCATCGCGGTCGACATCGCCTCGGACAAGAGCCTGACCAACACGCTCCTCAGTGCCGCCGGGCTGCCGGTGCCGCGCTCGGAGGTGGTCGAGGACGTGGAGGCCGCGGTCATCGCGGCTCAGTCGATCGGGTTTCCCTGCGTGGTCAAGCCACTCGATGGCAACCACGGCCGCGGCGTCCACCTCGACCTGCGTGACGAGGCCGATGTGCGCAAGGCCTTCCCACTGGCCATGGCACAGTCCCGTGCCGGTGACGTCGTGGTCGAGAGCTACGTGACCGGCAACGACTACCGCTGCCTGGTCATCGGCGGCCGGATGGCCGCCATCGCCGAGCGCGTGCCTGCCAGCGTGACCGCCGACGGCGAGCACACCGTGCGCCAGCTGGTGGAGGCGGAGAACCTGGATCCGAGGCGCGGCATCGGCCACGAGAAGGTGCTGACCAAGATCAACCTCGATGCGGCCGCGGAGGAGCTCGTGCGTGACCAGGGCTGGGAGCTCGACGCGATCGCGCCCGCCGGCACCTGGATCAAGCTCGCCCTGACCGGCAACATGTCGACCGGCGGCACCTCCATCGACCGCACGGTCGAGGCGCACCCGGAGAACATCGAGGTGGCCGAGACGGCGGCCCGCGTCGTCGGGCTCGACGTGGCCGGCATCGACTTCATCGTGCCCGACATCGCCATCCCCGTTCGCGAGCAGGGCGGCGCCATCGTGGAGGTCAACGCGGCGCCCGGCTTCCGGATGCACACCCATCCCACCATCGGCGAGCCGCAATACGTGGCCAAGCCGGTCCTTGACCTGCTCTTCCCGCCGGGCACCGCGTCGCGCATCCCCATCCTGGCCGTGACCGGCACCAACGGCAAGACGACGACCGTGCGCATGATCGCCCACATCCTCAAGCTCATGGGGCGGCGCGTGGGCATGACCACGACCGACGGCATCGTCATCGACGGCCGCCTCATCAAGCGCGGCGACATGTCGGGCCCCAAGTCGGCGCTGATGGTGCTCCAGAACCCGAGCGTCGACACCGCCGTCTTCGAGGTCGCCCGTGGCGGCATCCTGCGAGAAGGGCTGGGCTACGATCGCAATGACGTGGCCGTGGTGACCAACGTGACCGGCGACCACATGGGCCTCGGCGGCATCAACACGCTGCGCCAGCTGGCGGACGTGAAAGGCGTCGTGGTCGAGGCCGTGCCGCGATCGGGCACCGCCGTCCTGAATGCCGACGATCCTTTGGTCGCGCGCATGGCGCGCAGTTGCCGCGGCCGCATCGTCTACTTCTCGATGGCCACCGACCGCGACCATGCCGGCTGGCTCCGGGTGGACACGCACTGCGGTCGCGGTGGCGCCGCCATCGTGCTCCAGCAGACGGACGAGGGCGAGCTGGTCGTGTTGCGCCATGGTCCCCGAGTCATGCCGCTCCTGCACACCCACCTCATCCCGGCGACCTTCGGCGGGCGGGCCCGGATGAACGTCGCCAATGCCCTGGCCGCGGCGGCCGCCGCCTGGGCCGCCGGCGCCCACATGCACGACATCCGACAAGGCCTCCGCACGTTCTCGACCTCGTTCTTCCAGGCGCCTGGCCGCCTCAACCTGATCGAGATGAACGGCTATCGGGTGATCATCGACTACTGCCACAACGTCGACGGCATGCGCCGCCTGACGGAGTTCGTCGACCTCATGATGGCCGGCGACGAGCCTGGACCGCGCCGCGGCCGGGCCCGCAACCGGAACGGCGACGGTGCCAAGGCACGCGAGCCAGAGACTCCGAAGCGGACCGGACGCGCCTTCGGCGTCATCGGCATCCCGGGTGACCGGCCGAACGGCGACCAGCGCCAGTACGGAGCCCTGGCCGCCGCCGCCTTCGATCGCATCTACGTCCGGGAAGACCGCAACCTGCGCGGACGCAAACCAGGCGAATCGGCTGCCAACGTGCTGGCCGGTGTGGCCTCGGCGCAGAAAGCGGGCAGGGCGCGCACGGAGACGGCCGAGCCGATGCTGGACGAGCTGGACGCCGCTCGCCGAGCGCTGGCAGAAGCGCGTTCAGGCGACCTGATCGTGGTCTGCGCCGACGATGCGGCCGGCGTCTACCAGGAGGCGATGGCGCTCAACCGCGCACCGCGCCGCGCGACGGCCATCGTGGCGCCAGGCGAGATGGCGGTCCCGGAGGGTTGAGCAGCGGGGGAGCCCGACACGACCAAGGTCAGGCCTTGGGCATGTTCCCCTGGACGGTCCGCATGACCCACAGGAT
>JBEVDC010000075.1:0-3227 GCA_040514195.1 Candidatus Limnocylindrales bacterium
GCGGTGGCTTCGCCTTCGGGCTCGACCTCAGGCTCAGGCTCGGGATCGCCGTCTGGCACAGCGCCCGGCTCGGTCTCGTCGATGGCTTCGGTCAGGGCGGCGTTCTCGGCAGCGGCCAGCTCTTCGGGCGTGGGGACGCCGGGCGGCCCTGCCCCCGGTTCGCCAGGTGCTCCGTCGTCGGGGCGCTGCGGGTCCGTCATGTGTGTCGGTCGTCTCCGTTGCGAGTCAGCGAAGGCCGGGCGGGACCGCGGCTCGATCGCTTGGGAAGCCGCCGTAGTATGCCGACCCCCGGCGCCACGCGCACGTTGTCGCGCGGTTCCCCACGACGGATCACGACCGGCGGATGGCCGGCAGGAAGGCGGCCACGACACCTGCCCCGAGCGTCACGAAGCCGAAGATGGCGATGACGATGCCGGCCGGGATGACCTCGGCCATGAGCCCGGAGAGGGCCATGGCCAGCGTCAAGGCGCCGAAGACGAGGCTGCCCCGGAACGCGACCACGCGGCCCATCATGCCGGGCGGGGTCAGCTCGGCGAAGAGCGTCTGGGTCGGCACGACGTAGACGAGGTTGGCGATGCCGTAGCCGATCGACGCCAGCAGCGCCAGGCCGAGGTTGGACGTCAGGCCGAGGATGGCGATCAGGCCGCCCATGGCGACGAGGCCGACGATGAACAGGTGGCCTTTGCCGAACCGGGCGCCGATGGCTCCGACCGCCAGCCCCCCGACCAGGTTGCCGACGCCGATGGCGGCCTCGATGAGCGTGTAGTTCGTGGGGAAGGCGACCGGCTGCTGCGAGAGGACGTCCCTGGCATAGACCACGGTCAGGGCGATGGTCGCACCGACCGAGACCTGCGCCACCGCGCTGACCAGCGTGTTCTGGTAGAGCGAGGGTTTGCCGCGCAGGAAGCGCCAGCCATCGCCCAGCTCGCCAATGAAACGACCGATCGCGTTGCCTGCCAGCTTCCCGGCCACGCGGTAGACGGGCGGGATGGTGATGGCCAGCAGCAGGACGGCGCTCACGACGTAGGTCGCGGCATCGAGCCAGAAGGCGAGCCCGATCGAGGTCCCGAGGAAGGCCACGAAGAGGCCGGCGATGGGATAGCCGGCGATGTCGGCCAGCGTCTCGCCGGTCCAGGTCAGCGAGTTCGCCGCCAGGAGGTCGTCGCGCCGCACGATGCGTGGCACAGCCGCCGCCTTGGCCGGCCGGAAGAAGACGCTGATCGTGGTGATCAGGAAGACGAGCGGGAAGACAAGCGCGATCTCACGCTGCGCGGCGACCGGGATGAGCAACACCAGCGCGGCCCGGAGCAGGTCGCTGACGACCATCGTCACGCGCAGATCCCAGCGATCGACGAACGTGCCCGCGATCGGCGCGATGAGCAGGTTCGGCAGCGCCGCGGTCAGGAAGACGAGAGCCGTCGCGAGGGCTGAGTCGGTGACCCCGAAGACGAGCACGGCCAGCGCCACCTGGTGGAGGCGGTCGCCGAGCAGGCTGATGGTCTGACCCAGCCAAAACGCAACGAATCGGGCGTCGGTCGCCAGGCGGACGTATGGATGCTCGCCGATGCGGGCGACGATCGGCGGCACGGCCGTCTCGGCCGCCAAAGCCGTCGGCGGGATGCTGCTCAAGTCGAGGTCGTCGCCACGCCGGAGCGTGGTGACCGGCATGGCTCCGGCACTCGAGCCGCCCAGGAGCGTCGGTCGGTCGAGGGTCAAGGCGTCGGCATACGACGGCGTCGCCGGTATCCCTGTCTCAGGCGCGATGGCGGTATGGGAGAGCGCGGCCTTGATCGGTCGTCGAAGGCGGACCGGCTCGACCACGGTCGGCGCCGGGTAGATCGTCTCCGGCTCGGCCGTCGCGCCCCGGATCATCGTCGCCAGGACGAACCAGCCCAGGCCGAGGCTGATGAAGACGTCCCCGATGCTGGCCACATTGGGCAGGATCGGGAGCGGGATCGGCAGCAGGTCGCCGAACGGTCCGGCCATCCGCAGGAATTGCGCGTCGAGCGTCAACGGCAGGAGCACATGGAATGTGGGCACCAGGTCGGCGGTCGTGAACCCGACGAGCGCCAGGGACGGCTCCCACACGGGCATCCAGCCGCCGTTGACGACGACGGCGAATGCGTTCGAGGCGACGCCGACCATGACCACGAGCATCCCCGGCACCGCTCGGTTGTGCCAGAGGGTGATAAGGAGCAGACCGAAAGCGCCGCCGAAGAGGGGCAGGCGCAGCGTCTCCGCGATGGCCACGCCATTGGCGATGGCAAGTTCGGTGCCATAGCGGACCATCACGGCCAGGAAGAGCAGGCCCGACCAGCGGATCCGGGCGTCGAGCAGATTTCCGGGACGCCCACGCAGGAGGAGCCCGAGCACGAACCCGATGAGGACCCCGCCGATCAGCACCCCGTCAGGGTAGCCGGGCGATGGCTGGCTCTGGCGCCCTTTGTGGAGCCGCCGCGTTCAGTTCTGGCGGCCGGCTGCGCCCCGCGCGTCGACCACGAGCGGCTTCAGGTCACGGTTGAGGAGGTCGATCTCGCGGCCGAGCAAGCCCTGCAGGCGGCGCAGACGGAGCTCTGTCGTGGCCGCCTCGAGGAGGCGCTGTCGTGAGGGCAGCTCCACGTGGATGAGCCCCGAAAGCACGTACGAGAGGGCGGTCGGGTCCTCCGGTTCGACCAAGCGCCGCGCCGCCGCCATGAGCAGCTCGCGCCGGTCGGCGTCGGTACCGCTCACCACCCGGTCTGGTTGCCGGTCATCGGCCCCCTCGGTGCTCTGCGGCCCCGCCCCGCGGCCTTCTGCCCCGGCACTCGGAAATGTCGAAGCGGCGGAGCTAGCCGCGCCCGCGCCTTCTGGATCGTCGTCGACGATGACCTCGACTTCGTAGTCGGGTCCGTCGTCCTCGTCGTCCTCGAGCGCCGGCTGAAGGACCTCGAGGTAACGCAGAAAGCGCGAGCTGACCCGCTCGGCCAGGGCGCGCGCCATGTCCGGGTCGCCGACCGGCTCACGCAGGTAGCGCACCTCCGCGATGAGGTAGGGCTCCTGGCTGTCGGTCAGCGACTCGATCCGGAAGCGTCGCCCGCCGACCGTCATAAGGTCGAAACGGCCGTCAGGGTAGCGGCCGGCGTCGCGGATGAGCGCAGTGGTCCCGATGCGCGAGATGCGCCCGTCGAGTGGCCCGGTCTCGCGCCCCTCCCGGATGAGGACGACACCGAATGGTTCGCCGGCCTCGA
>JBEVDC010000076.1:0-7786 GCA_040514195.1 Candidatus Limnocylindrales bacterium
GGTGGGAGATGAAGATGACCGAGTGCTCACCGCCACGCTGCCGGCCGATGACCTCCAGGACCCGCTCGGTGAGGTTGGCGGGCAGGGCTGCGGTCATCTCGTCGAGCATGAGCACGTCGGGCTCGATGGCGAGTGCGCGAGCGAGGTCGATGATCCGGAGCGAGGCCAGCGGCAGTTGCCGCGCCAGGCTCGACAGATCGAGGTCAGCCAGATCGAGCTCCGCGAGCCAGTGACGGAATGGCTCGATGGGCGTCTCGGTCAGGCGCAGGTTGGCCCGGATGTCGAGGTCAGGGATGAGCGCCGGCTCCTGGTAGACGGACACGAGGCCGCCGCGTCGTGCCTCCGCCGGGGAGTGGGCTGTGCGCTCGCGCCCACGCACGGCGATGCGTCCGCCGTCGGGCCGGACGGCGCCGGTGAGGATCTTGACGAGCGTGCTCTTGCCGGCGCCGTTGGCGCCCATGAGCGCATGGACCTCGCCGGGGCGCACGGCGAGCGATGCCGAGCGCAGGGCGACGACGGCACCGTAGGCCTTCGAGATGTCGGTCGCTTCGAGCAGGAGGTCGGTGGCGATGACGGTCATCGAACTCCCTGGATCGGGCTGGGTATCAGTCGAGGGACGCCGACAGCGCCGGCGGCCCTCGACGATCTCTCAGGACTGGGTTGGGGTTACTCGCCGGGGCCCTTGCAGGCGACAGCCTGCGCGGGCGTATAGGTCGTCCAGCCGGGGATCTCCAGGCCGAGCGGCCAGGTCGGGGTGAGCCCCTCGACCGACGACCACGAATCCAGGGCGGCCTTGCCTTCGTCCGTCAGGTTGTCAGCGAGCACCGGATCCAGAAGGACGGTGTTCGGCTGCGTGGCGGATGGATCGGTCTCGACCGTCTCGCCCTTCAGGAGCTTGAGCGCCAGCGCTACGCCAGCGCCGCCCACTGCCGCGGTGTTGGTCACGGCGGCACCCTTCAGGCCGGGATACTTGGTCTCGTCAAGGAGCTGCGCGGTGAACGAGCCACGGTCGGTGCCCACGATCGGCACCGGCTGCTTGCCCTTGCCGTAGATCGCGTCGACGACCTCCGAATCGATGCCGGACGTCCAGATGCCGTCGATGTCGTCATAGGCGCCGCTATCGATGAACTCATTGGCCAGCTTCGTCGCGGTCGCCGGATCCCAGCCGGTGGCCACGCCGTCGGCGCTCGGCACGACCTTGATGTTCGGATAGTCCTTGAGAACATTCTTGAAGCCGATGTCGCGGTCGGAGTCGGCCGGGTGGCCGGCGATCCCGCGCATGTAGTAGACCGTGCCCTCGCCGTTCAGCTGGTCGAACAGCCACTTGGCGCCGAGCTCGGCGTACTTGACCTGGTTGTTGTACAGGTTGTAGGTGTCGGGGTCGGTGACGTAGGCGTCGACCGCGACGGTCTTGATCCCAGCTGCCTTCGCCTCGGCGAGGGCCGGATTGAGAGCATCAGGGGAGCTCGGGTTGAAGACGAGCGCCTGGATGCCACTCGCGATCAGGTCGCGGAGATCCTGGAGCTGCCCAGCGGCGTCGGTGTCGTGCGTCGTGACCGTGATCTTGGAGACCTCGCCCGAGGCGAGGGCTTGCGCCTTGGCGGTGCAATTCTGCTCCTCGCGGAAGCCATTGCCCGTGCCGCCGGTGTTCGAGAACCCGATGGTGTACGACGCAGCACCACTTGGCGACGCGCCGCCCGTGCCACAGGCCGACGCGACCACTGCGACGGCCGCCAGGCCGACCAGCAGTCTGCGACTTGAAACCTTGAGCATGCGTTCTCCTCCTTCGCGCGCGTCCGTGCCGATCTGGTCACGTCGCCGCACTGCCTGTCTCTCCCTCACGGGGAGCCGAACGATGCGAACTAGCGGTCGCACCTCCTCCGCGTGAAGGCCAAAGAGCTCACTCCTCTGCGCTGATGGTACGACGTGCGATCCGCCGTGCGTGTTCTTGGTAGGCATCGTCGAACAGCTGCTGCGATCGCCCAGCGCCGACGACCGACGCCCGGGTGATGACCGATGGCATCGCCCCGCGCTCCACGAGCAGCTCTGCGGTGCGCACCTTGATGGTATTCACGATCGCGACAGCCGCCAATGATGTGCCCGGCCCGACCGGCGTATCAAGACCGCCGATCTGGATCATGGCGTCGGCGTGCGGGGTGCACAGGTCGATGACCAGGTCCGCCTCGTCGAGCAGCCGACTGCCGACCATGGGACTCGGGTCGTCCGACATGGACTGTGCGACGGAGGTCACGGCGATCACGCGAAGCCTGCGGCGTTTGGCACCCCTGGCCATCTCGACCGGCACGGCGGACAATCCACCGGCCGAGAAGATCATCATCACGTCGCGCGGCCCGAAGCTGAAGTTGGAGAGGATGACTTCGGCCAGCCCGGACACTCGCTCGATGAACATGGCCTGGCGCTGGCCGTCGGCGCCGACGACCTGGGTGTGAAACGTCATCGAGAGCTCGACGATGGGGTTGAAGCCAGGGTAGGAGCCGTAGCGCGGAAACATCTCTTCGACCGGGATCCGCGAGTGGCCGGTGCCGAAGAGGTGGACCAGACCGTCGGTCGCGATCGCCTCGGCGCACCACTGGCTGGCCTGCTCGATCGCGCCGGTCTGTGTCGCGTCGATGCGCTCGAGGAGGTGGATGGCCTCAGGCAGCCAGGCCAGGCGACGGTTCTGCCCGCCCGCGCTCGCACCGAGGCCGATGGGCTCAGCCACGATCAGTAGCCACCCTCGCCGGACGCGCCCGCGGCGGCCGGCTCTGAGATGGCACCGGAGGCGCGGGCCCGGAAGTCGTCGAGGATCGCACTCGTGGCCGTCGCTCCGACTCGCGTCACGCCGAGGTCCATGACCGCCAACAATGCATCGAGCGTGCGAACGCCGCCGGCCGCTTTGACCTGGACGCGGGGTGTTACCGACCGCCGCATGAGTGCCAGGTCTTCGTGCGTAGCGCCGCCCGGTGCGAAGCCGGTCGAGGTCTTCACGAAGTCGGCTCCGGCCGCCTCGCTCACGACGCAGGCGCGGACCTTCTCGGCGTCGGTCAGGTAGGCGTTCTCGAAGATGACCTTGACGATGGCGCCAGCCGCGTGGGCGACCTCGACCACGGCCGCGATGTCGGCCTGGACGTCGGCGTCGCGGCCCGACCGCAAGGCCCCGATGTCGATGACCATGTCCAGCTCGACCGCTCCATCCGCCAGCGCGCGCTGCGATTCGAAGACCTTGGTCGCGGTCAGCGAGCTGCCGTGCGGGAAGCCGATGACCGTCCCGACCTTGACGTCCGTGCCGGCCAGGATGCCTGCGGCTCGGACCACGTCGACCGGCTTCACGCAGACGGAGGCGACGTCGTACCTGGCCGCCAGGCGGCAACCGTCCTCGACGAACGCGTCGTCCAGCTCGGGGCGCAGCAGGGAGTGGTCGATCGTCTTGGCGACGTCGCGGTAGGTGCGTCCGGCGTAGGTCTCGGTCGTCACCGCTCAGACCACATACGGCCGCAGCGTGTTGCGGGCGAGCAGGAAGCCGCGCTTGACGAGCTCGTCCGTACCCTCGAACTTTCGGTCTTCGTGCTCGATGATGCAGTCGCCCTCGTAGCCCGCGCCGTACAGCGCACGGACGACGATCCGCCAGTCCACATCGCCCAGACCGGGCACCCGTGGCACCTGCCAACCGATGCCAGCCGAGAGCGTGCCGCGCTCGTAAAGACCATCGCGATCGAGCATCAGGTCCTTGGCCTGGAAGTGCAGGATGTGCGGCCCGAATTCGCGGATGAAGCGCTCCTGGTCGATCATCAGCCAGACCAGGTGCGACGGGTCGTAGTTGAGCCCGACCGTGCCACCCCACTGCTCAAGGATGCGGCGCCAGATGTACGGCGACCAGGCGATGTTGTGGCCGGCTGGCCACTCGTCGCGGCTGAAGATCATGGGGCAGTTCTCGATGGTCAGCTTGCGCCCGTGATCCGCGGCGAAGCGCACGATGTCCGGCCAGACCTCCAGCGCGACCTGCCAGTTCTCGTCCTGGCTCTTGGCCGCGTCGCCGCCCATGAAGGTGTTGACCAGGGCCACGTCCATCTTCTCGGCCGCCGTGATGACCTGCTTGAGGTGGCCGATGACCTGCTCGCGATGCGCCCGGTCGGGATGGAGCGGGTTGGGGTAGTAGCCGAGGCCGGAGATCGTCAAGCCTCGCGCCGCGATGGCGCCGGTCAGCTCGGACGCCTCAGCGGCCGTGAGGTTGGCGACGTCGATGTGGGAGGTGCCGGCGTAGCGTCTGGTCGGCCCTGTGGTGCGCGGCCAGCATGCGATCTCGAGGACCTCGAAGCCGTTGGCCGCCGTCCAGTCGGCGACCTCGATGAGCGGCGTCTCGGGGAACGGGGCGGTCAACAGGCCGAGCTTCATCGAAGTTCACCCTCCATCGTCGGGCTCGTCGGCAGCAGGCGTGTCACGCGACCGTCCGGACGACGTCGACCCACCGACCGAGCCTGGCACTCTCGGCGATGGCGTCGCCGACGAGCATCTCGTCATGACCGTCGGCGAAGGTCGCATACGGCGGCTGGTCGGCCATCCGCCCCGCCCGGACGTCCGCGTAGACCGCCCGGAAGAGCGCGCCGAAGGTGTCGGCGAAGCCTTCCACGTGACCCCCTGGCAGGGCTGCCGCCTTGCGGCCGGCCTCGGTCATCATGGCCGGGTTTCGCTGGAGGACCTCGTTCGGGCGGTCGCGATGGCCGATCCAGAGGTGATCCGGCGTCTCCGAGTCCCAGGCTGCCGCCGAGTCGGAGCCATCGATCTCGTACTGCAGCGAGTTCTTCCGGCCGGGGCTGACCTGCGACAGACTGAGTGCGCCGCGTGCGCCGCCGGCGAAGCGCAGCAGGATGGTCGCCGCGTCCTCCGAGGCCATGGCACGAGTGACGGTCTCGCTCGAGCGCTGGGTCGAGAAGGTCTCGACCGGTCCCGTGGGCATCTGACGTTCGCCGATGAACGTCGCGAGGTCGGCCATGACCGACGTGACTGGCTGCCCGGTGACGAAGGTCATCAGGTCCAGCCAGTGCGAGCCGATGTCGCCGACCGCCCGCAACGAGCCGCCCTTGTCGGGCTCGAGGCGCCAGTTCCAGTCGGTCTCGTGGAGCAGCCAATCCTGGAAGTAGCGGCCGGTCACCAGGCGAACGTCGCCCAACGCCGCCTCTGCGATCGCCTGGCGGAGATGCTGGTTGAGCGGGTAGAAACGGATGTTGAAGTTGACCGCGCTGACCAGGCCAGACTCGGCGGCGATCCGGACCAGCTCAGCCGACTCCCCGGCCGTCATGGCCAGCGGCTTCTCACACACCACGTGACGTCCGGCGGCCAGGATCTGCGTCGCCTGCGGCACGTGCAGGTGGTTCGGCGAGGTGACGTGCACGACCTGGACCGCCTCGTCTTCGAGGAGCGCCTCGAGCGACGGGTAGGCCATGGCGACGCCGAGTGCGGCGGCCCGCTGCGCGCCACGCTCCGGACTGCTGCCGAGGACGCCGCGCACGTCGACGCCGATACGGCGGAGGGCCTCGACATGGACGGTCCCGATGAAGCCCGTCCCGATGACGGCCGCGCCGATGGAGGAGGACATCCGCAGACTACCCCTCTAGATGGTCTAGACGATCGCCCGGCACTCTAGCGCCCGAGTCAGATCCTGGTCAAGGTCGTGGCAGGCTCTCGTGGGAGCCCATTCTGCAGCCGGTGGGACTCAGGCGCCAGCCACGACCTGGTCGGTGAAATCACCCGTGGCCGGGTCCTTGAGGATGAGCTTCTGGCGACCGTCCGGCAGGATCTCGCGCTTAATGACCACTTGTCCCTGGAACGTCTCGGGCGTCGACGTGATGCGAGCCGTCGTGCCCCCTCGCCAGTCGAGCACGACCGGCTCCCAAGCACGGCTCTTCGCCGATCGGTAGCAGGCGTCCATGATGCTGTTCACGACGTAGCCGTCGTAGAAGGTCTCCTGGGGCGGGCGCCCTTCGTCGATAGCCCGGAACATGTCGGTGATCATGTCGACGTAGCCAAGCTCGGAGACCTCGTCGCCGACGGGGAACAGCCAACCCGCTGTCGTCTCCGCCTTCTCCGCCACGTAGCCGCTGTCACCACTCGCGGTGAACATCTCGTAACCGGTGCGCAGGAAGTGGTTCATCCAGATCGTGCCGTGGGTGCCGGCGACCTCGTCGCGCAGGTCCATGCCGCCACGGAAGGTCCAGCTGACCTCGAACTGGCCGATGGCACCCGACTCGAAGCGGATCAGCGCGATGGCATTGTCCTCGTCGGCGATCGGATGGACCAGCGTGTCCGTGTGGCAGAGGACGTCGACGGGTCGGTTGGCCTTGCCGACGAAGTTACGGATGATCTCGATGCAGTGGCAGCCGAGGTCGATGATGGCGCCGCCACCGGTCAGCCGGCCGTCCCAGAACCAGGCCGAATGGGGCCCGGGATGCGTTTCGCGCGAGCGGACCCAGGTCACGTCCCCGATGGCTCCGGCCTGCACGCTGCCGATGGCCTTGAGCGTCTTGGGTGTGTAGCAGAGGTCCTCCAGATAGCCGCCGAAGACGCCAGCCCGTTCGACCGCTCCGAGCATCCGCTCTGCCTCGGCAGCGGTCCGTCCGAGCGGCTTGGTGCACAGGACGGCCTTGCCGGCGGCGGCCACGAGCTTGACGGCCTCCTCATGGAGATGGTTCGGCAGCCCCACGACCACGACGTCGGTCTCGGCATGGTCGATGGCGGCCGCCAGATCGGTCGTCTGCTCGGCGATGCCCCATCGCTCGCCGAAGGCGGCCGCTCGCTCAGCGCTGCGGGAGTAGACGACGCGGACGCGGTCCCGGCCGCGCTGGCCATGCAGCGTCGCCGTGTAGAAGTCGCCGATGAGCCCGGTGCCGAGCATCGTGATGGCGTGGCCGTCCATGATCCCTCCTGCCCGCTGGGCGCTCCCTCGGCGCGAAGTCTAGGGCCCCCGCGACGACCGTCGCACGGGCGAACAGGCTCGGGTCCCCCGCCGTCGTCATCGGCTTGACCGATGTGCAGCGGGTGCTATGATGCGTAGCGACCCCACGAGATTCCCCGCGCCGCGGCCTACCCGGTCGTCTGCCGTCGGGGACCCCCCGTCGCTGACGCGACCCGCGGTCGAGCCGTCTGCAGCCGGGTCGGGATCGTCGGGCCCTATCGTTTCGCGCCGCCGCCCGTGCCCGGACCGTCCCCATCCACGAGGATCCCCACGCCCAACATGAACATCAACGAACTCAAGTCCAAGAACCATCGCGAGCTCGTCCGCATCGGCGGCGATCTCGATCTGACCGGCGCCACCGAGATGCGCCAGGACGATCTCATCGAGCAGATCCTCCAGCGCCAGGTCGAGCGCGGCGGCCAGGTATACGCGACCGGCATCCTCGACATCGTCGACGAGGGCTTCGGCTTCATGCGCCGTCATGGCCTGATGCCCAGCCCGGAGGATGTCTACGTCAGCTCCAGCCAGGTGCGCCGCTTCGGCCTCCGAGCGGGCGATCGCGTCGGCGGTGTCATCCGAACGCCCAAGGATGGCGAGAAGTACTGGGGTTTGCTCCGCGTCGAGTCCGTCAACGGCGTGGACCCGGAGACCGCCAAGCGCCGCCCGCACTTCGACGTCCTGACGCCGATCCATCCCATCGAGCTCCTGAACCTCGAGACCGACCCGAAGAACCTCAGTCAGCGACTCATCAACCTGGTCAACCCGCTGGGCAAGGGCCAGCGTGCCCTCATCGTCAGCCCGCCCAAGGCCGGCAAGACGATGCTGCTCAAGCAGATC
>JBEVDC010000087.1:0-2995 GCA_040514195.1 Candidatus Limnocylindrales bacterium
ATGGCCTGCACGACCTCATACGTCAGGGTGCCCGACCGCGAGACCAGCCCGACCCGACCCTCCCGATGGATGGCGCCCGGGATGATGCCGACCTTGGCCCGCCCGGGCGAGGTGGCGCCGGGGCAGTTGGGCCCGATGAGCCGCGCGCCGGCGGCTTCGACGACCGGCACGACCTTGAGCATGTCGAGGGCGGGGATGCCCTCGGTGATGCAGAAGACGGTCCCGATCCCGGCGTCCACCGCCTCCAGGATGGCGTCGGGGGCGCCGGGCGCGGGGACGTAGATGACGCTCGTGTCGGCGCCGGTCGAGGCGACCGACTCGGCGACCGTGTCGAAGACGGGCACGCTGCCGTCGAGCGCCCGCTGGCCGCCCTTGCCTGGCGTCACCCCAGCCACGACATTCGTGCCGTAGGCCTGCATCTGGCGGGCATGGAAGTCGCCCTCGCGGCCGGTGATGCCCTGGACCAGGAGGCGCGTCCGGTGATCGACGAGGACGCTCATGCGGTGGCCGCCGCGCCGCTCGTGCCTGACGCCGCATCGCTCGTGCCTGCCGCCGCCGCGACCGCCTTGGCGGCCGCGTCATCGAGGCTCGAAGCCGTCACGAAGGCCGCCGCCTGGAGGATGGCCGCGGCCTCCTCTGCGTTCGTGCCCACGATGCGCACGACCATGGGCACGTCACGCAGCTGCTGCGCCCGTGCCTCGACGAGGCCGCGAGCGACCTCGTCACCGCGCGTGATGCCGCCGAAGATGTTGACCAGGATGGCCCGCACGTTGTGGTCGGCCAGGATGAGCCGCATCGCAGCGGCCACCTTGTCGGCGCGCGCGCCACCCCCGATGTCCAGGAAGTTGGCCGGCGCGCCGCCGGCGCGCTTGACGAGGTCCATGGTCGCCATGGCCAGGCCGGCGCCGTTGACCATGCAGCCGATGGTGCCCTCGAGCTTGATGAAGTTGAGGCCTTCAGCTCGGGCCTGGGCATCGGTCGGGTCCTCTTCGGCCAGGTCGCGCATGGCCTCCAGCGTCGGGTGGCGGGGGAGGGCGGAGTCGTCGATGGTCACCTTCGCGTCGAGGCACTGCAGGGTCCGCGTCTCGGTACCGTCGGCGGATCGCTCGCGGACGATGGCCAGCGGATTGACCTCGACCAGATCGGCATCGTGCTCGCGCATGATCGAGACCAGCCCCCGGGCGATGGCAACGGCGGCCTTGAGGTGGTCGTCGAGGCCGAGTGCGAAGGCCATCGAGCGTGCCTGATGGTCGAGCAGCCCGAGGTGGGGGTGCGCGTGGATGCGGACGATGGCGGCAGGGTCGGTGCGCGCGACCTCCTCGATCTCGACGCCGCCGGCCGCCGAGCCCATGAGCAGGATCCGACGAGCCGCCCGCTCGAGGACCGCCCCGAGGTAGAACTCCTTGACGATGTCCGCGGCTGGTGCGACCAGCACTGTGCGGACGGTGATGCCTTTGATGTCCATGCCCAGGATCTGGCGGGCGACGGACTCGGCCTCGTCCGCCGTCGCGGCCAGCTTGACGCCGCCGGCCTTGCCCCGGCCACCGACCAGGACCTGTGCCTTGATCACCACCCGTTCCGCCCCGCCGGCGAGCTGCGTGGCGGCCTCGGCGCGCGCCTCGTCCGGCGAGCGCGCCACCGCGTAGGGAGGGACCGGCAGACCGGCCGCTGTGAGGAGCGTCTTGGCGTGGTACTCCTGCAGCTTCATCCGGGCGGAGCGCGCTCCTTGGTCGCCGTGACGGGGCGGAGGACAGCAGCCCGCGAAGGGCGATGCGGGCCGACAGGATACCCTTGCCGGCGCTAGAATGCGGACGCGGGCGGCACCTCGCCGGGTCGTCTTGGCAGCCCGGCACCGACCCATCCCCGGTTCCAGAAGACCCTCGACGGCCACGCGACGCGGCCCTGGCGCAAGCACCAACGACCACGAGGATCGAGCGCATGACGGCCACGCTCAGGACGGTCAGGCAGGGCTTCGGCGAGACGAGCCGACGCGATGCCTGGTGGTTCAGCCCGGGCGTGGTGGCCGTCGGTTTCGGCGCTTTCATCGCCTACTCCCTCTTCAGCGCCCTCCTCTGGTACCCCCTCTTCGGCGTCTATTACGAGGCCGATGGCTACCTCTCGCCGTTCTTCTCGCCGCTCATCGGCGCGGAGGTGCTGCCCATCTGGTTCTCGCCGGCCATCCTGATCCTGTGGATCCCGCTCGGCTTCCGGACCACCTGCTACTACTACCGCAAGGCGTACTACCGCAGCTACTTCGTCGACCCGCCCGCGTGCGCGGTCGGCGAGCCGGTGGCGCATCGGCGATATCGACTCGAGGCGGTCTTTCCGTTCGTCCTCCAGAACCTGCACCGGTTCTTCCTCTACCTGGCCTTCATCCCGCTCTTCTTCCTGTGGCTCGACGCCATCCTCTCCTTCCGTGACGGCGAGCAGTGGCGGATCGGCCTGGGCGGCGTGGTCCTCCTGGTCAACGCCGCGCTGCTGACTGGCTACTCGCTGTCCTGCCACTCGCTGCGGCACCTCGTGGGCGGCAAGCTGGACTGCTTTTCGTGCAGCGCCGTGGCGCGCGGCCGTTACGGGGCCTGGCGACGCCTGACGGGCCTGAACGAGCGACACATGCTGTGGGCCTGGACGAGCCTGATCTCGGTGGCGATGGCGGACCTGTACGTCCGGCTACTGGCCATGGGCGCCTTCGTCGACCCGGCTCTGAGACTGTGACCGACGAATTCGAGACACACCCTCACGACGTGCTCGTGGTCGGCGCCGGCGGTGCCGGCCTGCGAGCGGCCATCGAGGCCCGACAGGCAGGTGCATCGGTCGGCCTGGTCTGCAAGTCGCTGCTCGGCAAGGCGCACACCGTGATGGCGGAGGGGGGCGTGGCCGCAGCCCTCGGCCACGTCGCCTCCCAGGACTCCTGGCAGACGCACTTTCGGGACACCATGGTCGGCGGCAAGCTGCTCAACGATTGGCGCATGGCGCAGCTCCATGCGCAGGAATC
>JBEVDC010000164.1:0-12957 GCA_040514195.1 Candidatus Limnocylindrales bacterium
GCGCCGGTCGCCGTCGTCTCTCGCCCACGTGATGGGCCACTTGACCGGACGTCGCTACACTGTAGAAGACGCCCTGCTTAGCGCTTGGCGCAGCGGACCGGGACATGAGCCCGGCCTGGATGGAGCTTCGAAACCGAGATGACCCAGCAACAACGTCCCTACGACAGTTACGAGGACCCGGCCGCACAGGGCCAGGCCGGTTACGCCGCCCAGGGGGCGGCAGCCCAAGGCGCCCTGATGATCAACGGTCAGGCGGTCGCGGTCCCGCGGCAGGGTTTCCTGACCATGGCCTTCGTCTGGATGTTCGTCGGCGTCCTGCTCAGCGCCGCGGCGACGGTCGTCACGATGACGAACGAGACGCTCTTCGCCTTCGCCGCGCAGTGGTATCTGGCCCTCCTGATCGCCGAGTTCGGCTTCGTCATCGCCGTCAGCGCAGCCATCAACCGGATCAGTGCCGCTGCGGCGCTGGCGCTCTTCTTCGTCTACGCCCTGCTCAACGGCCTGACGCTCGGCATCATCGTGTGGGCCTTCGTGGGCGCCTCCAGCTGGGCCGGCGTGACGTCCGCCTTCCTCGGCGCCTCGGCCATCTTCGGAGCTGCCGCCCTGTACGGCGGCATCACCAAGCGCGACCTGACCAAGATCGGTGGCATCCTCTTCGTGGGCGTCATCGGCCTGCTCGTGGTCATGGTCGTCAACCTCTTCCTGGGTAGCTCGCAGATCGACTTCCTGATCGGCTTCGTCGGCGTCGCCCTCTTCACCGGCGTCACCGCCTGGGACGTGCAGCGAATGCAACGGGGCCAGATGGCCTTCATCAAGAACCGCGAGTCTGCGTCTGTCCTCGGCGCCCTTGCCCTCTACCTCGACTTCCTCAACATCTTCCTGTTCATGCTGCGGATCTTCAGCGGCCGCAACTAGATCCGGGGCCAGCGGCCCGACGACCATGGCCGACGAGAGAGCCCCGCTGACCGGCGGGGCTCTCTCATGTGACCGTAGCGCGAGCGGGATGGCCGCCCCCGCCCCGGCGTAGGATGGCCGGGAGGCGTTCATGGAGGAGGCAGCGTTGGAGCGAGTCGGCTTCGCCGGCATGGGCACGATGGGTGCGGCCATGGCCGCCAACCTGGCGCGCGCCGGGGCCGCCCTGACCGTCTGGAATCGGACACCGGGACGAGCCGTCCCCCTGGTCGCGCTGGGTGCCAGCGAGGCTCCGTCGCCGGCCGCCCTGGCAACAGCGGCCGACGTCGTCGTGCTCTGCCTCGCCGATACGCCTGATGTCGAGGCCGTGCTCTTCGGGCCGGACGGGATCACCGAAGGCATCCGAGCCGGTAGCCTGGTCATCGACTGCTCGACCATCAGCCCAGACGCCAGCCGGGGCTTCGCGACGCGCCTCGCCGACCGCGGCGTCGGCTTCGTGGATGCACCCGTCTCGGGCGGGTCCGAGGGCGCCCAGAAGGGCACGCTGACGATCATGTGCGGCGGCTCGGAGCCGGATGTCGAGCGCGCTCGCCCGATCCTGGCCAGCATGGGCAAGGCCATCACCCACATGGGGCCCGTGGGCGCCGGACAGGCGACCAAGGCCGTCAACCAGGTCATCCTGGCCGGCACCTACCTCGGCGTCGCCGAGGGCATCGTGCTGGCCATCAAGGCCGGCCTCGATGCCGAGAAGGTCGTCGAGGCGCTGTCCGGCGGTGCCGCGGCATCATGGGTCCTCTCGAACCGGAGCGGCCGGATGATCGCGGACGACTACCCGCTCGGCTTCCGGATCGCGCTCCATCGCAAGGACCTGGGCATCGCTCTCGAGCTGGCGCGCCAGGTCGGAGCGGCGCTGCCGGTCGCGGGTATCGCCGAGCAGATCGAGAACGGCCTCGTCGCAAAGGGCCACGGCGACGACGACAACTCAGCATTGGCTCGGGCGATCCGGGAGTGGTCCGGCCTGTGACCGCACTCCTGCGCCTGATCCTGGTCGCGTTCGGTCTGATCGCCGTGGTCTTGGCTGGCTGCAGCCCCTCGGCGGCGTCCGCGCCACCGAACACCGGCATCCGGGGCATCGTCACGCTCGGCCCCACCTGTCCGGTCCAACAGGTCGATCAGCCGCCGTGTGTCGAGCCATTCGCGGCGACGCTCGCGGTGACGTCCGCGGAGGATGGCTCGGTCGTGGCGAGGGTCGATTCCGGCGCCGACGGCACCTTCACCGTCGACGTTCCGCCGGGTGACTACGTCGTCGTGCCCGAGCCCGGTGGCGACCCGTTCCCGCTAGGCCAACCCGTCGAGGTGACGGTCGCGGCGGGCGCATACAGCGAGATCGAAGTCGCCTACGACTCCGGGATCCGCTGATGGCGACCTCCGAGCCCTCAGCATCGGTCGTCTCCGTGGGTCCGCTCTCGGACCGGGCCGTGGCCTGGATCGCCGGCCTCGTCCCCATCGCCCTCACGGCCGTAGGTCTGCTCCTCCTCCTGGCGACGAGGGATGTGGCCTACCCATCGGAGTCGTGGGGCTTCCGTGGGTTCCCGGCCATCTTCGGCGTGACCTGTGCCACGGTCGGTGCCATCGTCCTGGCGCATCGCCCGGGCAACCGCATCGGATGGTTGGTCATCGCTGTTGGCTTCCTGGCTGGATTGCAGCTCCTGGCGGAGGAGTACGTCGCCGTCGGCGTCATCGCCGCGCCCGGCTCGTTGCCGGCGGTCGAATGGGTCGCGTGGGCGATGAACTGGCTGTGGGTCCCCCAGTTCGTGATCGTCGTCGTCTTCCTCCTCATCTTTCCGGACAGCCGCCTCGTCTCGCCGCGCTGGCAAGCAGCCGTCTGGCTGGCGCTCATCGCCGGCGCGGTCGGCGTCCTGACCGGGGCGTTCATGCCAGGCCCGCTGACAGACTTCAGGCTGGTCGAGAACCCGCTCGGGTTCGGCACCAGCGCTCAGTACGCACCGGCGATGCTCGCCGCCCGTGTCGGGCTCGTGGTCTCACTCGGGCTGGCCGCATGGTCCCTGGTCGTGCGCTATCGACGCGCAGGTTCGGTGGAGCGATTACAGCTCCGGTGGGTCGCGTTCGCGGCCGCCATCGCCGCGCTCACGGCACCACTCGGCTTCATCGACGTCGAGTGGACGCAGGCGATCTTCATCCTGGCGCTGTGCGGGCTGCCGGTCGCCGCCGGCGTGGCCATCCTTCGCTACCACCTCTACGACATCGACCTGATCATCAATCGCACGCTCGTCTACGTCTCGCTGACGGCCATCCTGGCCGGTGTCTACACCGCATCCGTGGTGCTCATGCAGCGGCTGTTCGTGGCCTTGACCGGCGAGGCCTCCGATGCCGTCTTCGTGCTCACCACGCTGGTCGTGGTCATCGTCTTCACGCCCATCAAGAATGGCCTGCAGTCGATCGTCGATCGTCGATTCAAGGAGATCGGCGATCCGACGGAACCGCTCGCGGCCTTCGTCGAGCGCCTGCGCGATGGTGTCTGGCGCCTGGAGCCCGATCTCGTGCTCAAGCGGTTGCTGGCCGTGACCGTCGACGCGCTGTCCGCGTCGGGTGGCGAGGTCGACGTCGACGGCCGCCTGGTCGCGCGGACCGGCGAGACCGCAGAGCCCGAGATGACCGTCACCGCCGACGTCCAGCCGGGCCGCGTATCGCTGGCCGTCGGCCCCCGCACGGCAGGAGCACCCTACGAGGACCGAGACCGAGCCGCCATTGATGCGGCAGTCGAAGCGGTGGCCACTGCGCTCGCGGAACAGCGCTGACGGCGCGCGTCTGGACTTCGCCGCGAATCGGCGCCGTGGGCGAAACCCTCCATCGCCTCTCCACTCGGCGTTCACAGTCACTCCACGATCGCTCGCCAGGATGGCCACATCACCACCTCATACGCAACGAAGGAGTGCAGTGGAGATGATGCGAGCCGGTTTCGGCTTCCTGTGGCTGATCCTGGGGATCGTCACGCTTGGGATCGTGGGAGGTCTTGCCTACAACGCCGGCTTGAGTGCCGGCGTGGCGGCCTCGGCCACCGAGACGGCCGTCGCCGTCGTGCCCGCCTATGGGTTCGGGTGGGGGTTCGGATGGATCTTCTTCCCGATCCTGTTCCTGTTCCTGCTCTTCGGCCTGGCGATGGCCTTCGGCCGCAGCCGCCGCGCCTGGGGCGGTCCCGGAGGCTACGGCCACGGCGGTTACGGCGGGTGGGGCGGCCGCGGCTGGGACCCGAACGGGATGGCGCCCGACGAGCTGCCGCCGCCCATCCGGAGCACGCTGGAGCGCTGGCACGCCGGCGCCCATCAGTCCCCGAACGCGGACCCGGATGGCGGCGGAGCGGCGTCCGCGCCCAGCAGCCAGGTTCCACCGACGGGCGCCTGAGCGTTCCGTCGGACTTTGGCCCGGAGGCGACCCAGCGTCGCGTCCGGGCCTCCGCCTGCCGGTCGCTAGGATGACCGCCGTGAAGACCGTCCTCGTCGTCGATGACGAACCGGGCATCGTGACCATCGTGCGCGACTACCTCGAGCACGGCGGTTTCGCGGTGCTCACGGCCGGCAACGGACCTGCCGCCCTCCGCCAGGCCCACGCTCGTGAGCCCGACCTGGTGGTCCTCGACCTCGGCCTGCCGGGCCTTGATGGCCTCGACGTGATCCGCGACCTTCGCCGCACGTCGTCTGTGCCCATCATCGTACTCACCGCCCGCGGCGACGAGGCCGACCGTGTCGTCGGCCTCGAGCTCGGCGCGGACGACTACCTGGCCAAGCCCTTCAGCCCCCGCGAGCTGGTGGCACGGGTCCGAGCCGTGCTCCGTCGGACGGCCGCGGTCACCGCGTCGAGCGACATCGTCCGCGTCGGCACGAGCGTCGTGCTCGACGTGCCGCGCCTGGCGCTGACCATCGAGGGGCGGCCGATCTCGCTGACCCCCACGGAGTTCCAACTCCTCGCGGTCATGGCTCGCCAGCCGGGTCGCGTCTTCACGCGCTCGCAGCTGCTCGACGCCGTGCATGGCGTCGCCTTCGAGAGCTACGAGCGGGCCATCGATGCGCATGTCAAGAACATCCGGCGCAAGATCGAGGCCGATCCACGCTCGCCACGCTATCTGCTGACCGTCTACGGCGTCGGCTACCGATTCGCCGAGCTCGAAGCGTGAGCCAGCCTGTCGACCCATCCGACGTAGGCGCAGCCGAGCCCGCGACCAAACCGCAGCAGGACCATCCGAGCGGCCCATGGCGGCACCGCGGCTCCGGGTCCAGGCAGCCGCCCTGGTGGCCCGAGAACGAGCCCTGGCCGCCGCCGAGGGGCACAGGATCGTGGGGCGGCGGGCCATGGCGTCGACGAAGGCCGCGCACGGCCCAGCGCCTCGGCTGTGCCCTCCTCTTCTTCGTCGCCTTCGGCGCCATCCTCATGGCCGCGGTGGCCTGGGCGTACGCGGGCCTCAGCGGCTCCGGGTCGGGCGTCGGAGTCGTGGTCGGGCTCGGCATCCTCCTCCTCGTCGTCCTACTGATCGCGCTCGGGACCCGCTGGTTGCGCGGCCTGTCGGAGCCGGTGGACGAGCTGGTCGCGGCAGCAGGCCGAGTGGAGGCGGGTGACTACGAGGTCAAGGTCGCCGAGCGCGGGCCGCGAGAGGCGCGGGCGCTGGCTCGCGCGTTCAACCAGATGAGCGCCCGCCTGGCCACGACCGAGCGCGAGCGACGCGGCTTCCTGGCCGACCTGACCCACGAGCTGCGAACGCCGCTGGCCGTCGTGCGCGGCAACGCCGAGGCCATCGCCGACGGCGTCTACCCGGCCGATCCGGACCACCTGGCACCGATCCTCGATGCGACCACGACCCTGGAGCGACTGGTCGACGACCTGCGCACGGTCGCCCAGGCCGAGGCCGGTGACCTGGTGCTCCACCGCGAGGCGCTCGACCTCGGCGCGCTCGTGGTCGATTCCGTCGCCGGCTTCGCGACCGAGGCCGCCGCACGGGGCGTCCGCGTCGATGTCGTCTTGCCCGATGACCTTCCGTCGGTGGATGCGGATCCGGTGCGGATCGCCCAGGTCCTCGGCAACCTCCTAGCCAACGCCCTGCGGCACACGCCGAAGGGCGGCGAGGTGGCGGTCGAAGCAGCGCCCGATGCGATCGCCGGTGGGGTAGGCGTCTCGATCCGGGATACGGGGCCGGGCTTCCAGCCCGATCTCCTGCCACGGGCCTTCGACCGCTTCGCCAAAGCCACGGACTCACCAGGTGCCGGGCTCGGTCTGGCGATCGCGCGGGATCTCGTCGTCGCCCATGGCGGGACCATCGAGGCCAGCAACCCCCCCACCGGCGGCGCCGAGGTGCGCTTCACGCTGCCTGCGTTCGGCGGGCAGGACCTCAGCTGAGCGGCTTCTCCCAGGTGGTGCTGCGGGCCGTCGGCTCGAAGCCCATCGACTCGTACAGACCGAGCGCGCCCGACGGGTTCTCCGTGTCGACACCAAGCACGGCCTCGGTCATGCCACGCGCTCGCAGCAACGGGAACGAGGCGGCGATGAGGGCACTGGCCAGGCCACGGCGGCGCCAGGGCCGGCGCACGGTGATGTTCTCGACGAAGCCCCGCTGGACCCCGTCTCGCCGATTGACGTCCTCGTTGATGTAGCTGCGGACCTGCCCCGCGACCTCGTCGCCGTCCCAGGCGATGCGCCAGAGGCTGGTTGCTTCAGGGTCCGCGTGGTTGACGAACTCGAGGTACTCCTCCTCGCCCACTTCGCTGTTGCCCCAGTGATCCTCGACGGCCTCGACTTCGGCCGCCCAGATGGCCTGCAGGTGCTCGGGTCGCACCTCGCGGATCTCGAGACCCGCCGGCAGGGGCCGGTCGGGCTGATCGTCAAGGGTCGGCCGTCGCATCGTGTACCAGTAGCGCACGGGTCGGTAACCGGCCCTGGTGACGAGCGCTACCGTCCCCACGGCCACGTCTTCGGCCTCGACGCGCAGGCGGATGGGCGAGCCGCGGCGTTCGCCGACCGCGATCACGTCGGCACGCGCCTCGAGCGTCTCCTGGAGGGCGCGACCGATCCCGTGCCGCCGCCATATCGGGTCGACGAAGCACATCACCTGGTGGATGGAGGCGCGGTCGAGCGCGCGCAACCGCTCACTTGTCACCCGCCCGTAGGCGACCACCACGTCGTCGACGGTCACGATCGCCACGTCGGTGGCGGGGTCGCAATGCGGGAGCGCTCCGTAGTAGGCCGCGAAGTCGGCATCCGTGGTCGCGAAGAGCTCGCCGTCAGCCGCCCGCACGCGGTTGGCGACGGCGTTCATGGCCGGGTAGTCGCCCGGGGCTCGTAGGTGGCGGAAGACGAGCCCATCGATGGACGGCAGGCTGCCGGCAACCTCGAAGGCGTCGTCGGTCCGGGTGTCCTGCGTAGCCATGGTCGCCGGAGCCTACGCCGGCCAGTCGGTGGTGTCGATCTCAGCGCCCGATCGATGCGCCCGACCTATCCTTCCGAGAGATGAGCCCCAGGAGCGTCGCCGAGTGGCGGAGGATGAACGAGCCCGTGATCGCCGAGTTCCGGGCAAGAGTCGGCCACGTAAGCCGCCGCTGGCCCGTCCTCCTGCTGACGACGACCGGCGCCAAGAGCGGCAAGGCTCGCGTCACGCCGCTCAACTTCAGCGTCGACGGCGACCGGCTGGTGGTCATCGCCTCGGCCGGCGGGGCGTCCCGCCACCCGGCGTGGTACCTCAACCTCGTGGCGAACCCCGACGTGACCATCGAACTCGGAGGCGAGACGTTCGCGGCGCGCGCTTCCACCGCCGAGGAGCCCGAGCGCACGCGTCTCTTCGACCAGCAGGCTGCCGTCATGTCGTTCTTCGACGGCTATCGCAAGCGGGTCAAGGCCCGCCAGATCCCGGTCGTGGTCTTTGATGGTCCTGCCGACGCCGTCCGGCGCGGGCTCGAGCAGGTCAGCGCCGTGGCGAGGGCATGAATCGGCGCACGGGTCCGCTGGTCGGGGTCGCGCTCATCGTCGTCGCCGTCGTTGCCCTCATCGTGGCGCTGCTGCAGGCTGGGTTCGGGACGAGCGGGCTCGCGACGAGCGGACCGCCAACGCCCGAAGCCTCGTTCCCGCCCCTGATGGCCGTCGAGGACCTGTACGCCGCGTTCGAAGCTGGCGGCAGCGCCACCTCGGCCGGGGAGCCGACCTCGCTCAGCACCGTCCCGGCCGGCGATCTCGTGCTGCCGACCGGTCGGATCGTCGCCGCCGACGTGTTCTTCTTCACGACGGAGCCCTTCACGCGGCGTCTGCCAGCAGGTCGGCATCCGGTGCTCCTGCTGTCGTCGGCACGCGATCCGGACCTCGTGGGCGATGTCGCGGCGGCCATGATCCGCGTGGCTCCCGGCGACCCGGTCAGCTGGGAACTGGCGGTCGTGCCAGGCCAGGAGGTGACGACGCTGCAGCCCGATGAGTTCTTCGGCTACCCCGTCGACTCGGGCACCGGTGCCTTCGCCAGCGCGGAGGCGGTCGAGCGGCTCGCGACCGGGGACGGCGGAGAGGCCTACGCCCACCTGGTCTCAGACGGCCTCTACCCGAGCGATGGCGTCTACAACATGTCGGTCGACATCACCGTTGACCCGGCCAGTGGCACCAACGTCATCGGCTTCCCTTCGGGCTTCGGCGACGGCGGGTATCCGTCGTGGTTCGGCCTCGATGCCGACGGCGAGCCGCTCGTCCTGCTCACAGACTTCGGCATCCTGGACGCGACATCGCCCTGACCGCGACCCACCTTGGGGCCGCGTTGACGACCACCTGAGCGTGGTCTAGACTCAATCCCGACGAAGTTCGTCGGATTTCGCCGGAAGCGAACGCCGAAGCACCCGACGACCGACACCGGAGACCGATGCGCACCGTCCTCCCGAGTTCAGGGGCAGTCCACTTTTCGACCCGCGGCGAGTACGGCGTGCGGCTGATGGTCGAGCTTGCGCGGCATCACGGCGCTGGCCCGGTCAGCCTGCACGAGATCGCAGAGCACGAAGACCTGCCGCGACCCTAC
The DNA here is from genome assembly GCA_040514195.1 of Candidatus Limnocylindrales bacterium. Lineage (GTDB taxonomy): Bacteria > Chloroflexota > Limnocylindria > Limnocylindrales > CSP1-4 > CSP1-4. Next base: position 8,963 of record JBEVDC010000164.1, read on the forward strand.
CTGGAGCAGCTCGTGATCAGCCTGCGCGAGGCGGGGCTGGTGCAGAGCACGCGCGGCGCCCACGGCGGCTACGAGCTGACTCGGGAGCCGGAGACGATCCGCATGGGCGAGGTCGTCCGCGCCCTCGAAGGTCCGCTCGCGCCGATGGTCTGCGCCTCCGAGGATCCGGCCCATGCCGGCGTATGCGGCCGGACCGGGTTCTGCACCGTCAATCTGCTGTGGGTCAGGGTGCGGGACGCGCTCAGCACCGCGCTCGACTCGATCACCCTGGCAGACCTGACCCGACCGCGTGCCGCAGCACATCCTTTCCACGCTGGCACCAGCGCTGACCCCGTCCCGACGCCGGTCGCGGCGGCCACGCCGACCAACTGACCACCACGCGAACCACCGACCAGGAGTCTGATCCGACCGTGAGTGACCAGGAACTCGTCATCCGCGACCTTCACGTGGTGCCCGTGGCCGCGCCCGAGAAGGAGATCCTCGCCGGCATCGACCTGACCGTCCGCAAGGGCGAGGTCCACGCCATCATGGGCCCCAACGGGTCAGGCAAGACGACGCTTGCCTACGCGCTCATGGGTCACCCCGCCTACACCGTCACGAAGGGCTCGATCCTGTTCAAGGGCCAGGACGTCAGAAAGCTGACGCCCGACAAGCGAGCCCGGCTTGGCCTCTTCCTGGCCTTCCAGTACCCCACCGCCATCCCAGGCCTCTCGGTCGCCAGCTTCCTGCGCACCGCGGTCAACGCCCGTCGGCGACCGATCGACGCCGGCGACGGCGAGATCGACCCCTCCGACCTGACGCGCAACGCCATGACCATGGGCGACTTCCGCAAGCTGATGCGCGAGAAGATGGCGCTCCTCAAGCTCGACGACCGCTTCGCGGCGCGCTATGTGAACGACGGTTTCTCGGGCGGCGAGAAGAAGCGCCTGGAGATGCTCCAGATGGCGGTCCTCGAGCCGGAGTTCGCGATCCTCGACGAGACCGACTCGGGCCTCGACATCGACGCCCTGCGCGTCGTCGCCGAGGGCGTCAACGCCCAGCTGAACCCGGACCTCGGCGTCCTCGTCATCACCCACTATCAGCGCCTGCTCAACTACATCAAACCGGACGTCGTCCATGTCCTGGCCCGTGGCCGGATCCTGAAGTCCGGCGGCCGGGACCTCGCGCTGCGGCTCGAGGAGGAGGGCTACGGCCCGATCCTGCGCGAGGCCGGCTACGAAGAAGATCTCGCCCACGACATCCCCGAGGCGGACGCCGAGACCGTCCTCGCGGGCGCGGCCCACTGAGAGCCGAGATCAGGCCGGTGGCCATCGCCCGCGCGCTCGACCCCGTCGCCATCCGGGCCGACTTCCCGCAGTTCGAGCGCGACTTCGACGGGCGCCGGTTGGCCTATCTCGACTCCGCCTCCACCAGCCTCAAACCTCGCGTCGTCGTCGACGCCGTCAACGACTACCACACGCGCTACACGGCCAATGTCCACCGCGGCATCTACACCACCGGCGAGGAAGCCACCGCGGCCTACGAGGCGGCGCGCACGACGACGGCCCGATTCATCAACGCCGACCGGCGCGAGATCGTCTTCGTGCGCAACGCGACCGAGGCCATCAACCTGGTGGCCTATTCGTGGGGCCGGCGGCACATCGGTTCGGGTGACACCATCGTCCTGACCGAGCTGGAGCACCACGCCAACTTGGTGCCCTGGCAGATCCTGGCCCAGGAGCGCGACGCCGACCTGGAGTTCGTGCCCATCGACGACCAGGGCCGGCTCATCCAGTCGAGCTACGAGGTCCTCCTCCGGACGCGTCCCAAGCTGGTCGCCTTCAACCACGTCTCGAACGGCCTGGGGACCATCAACCCGGTGCGCGAGATGGTGGCCATGGCCCATGACGCGGGCGCGCTCGTCCTCGTCGACGGCGCCCAGGCAGTGCCTCATCTGCCGGTCGACGTCCAGGCCATCGGCGCCGACTTCTACGTCTTCTCCGGCCACAAGGTCCTCGGGCCTCCTGGCTCGGGTGCCCTATGGGCACGGCGTGAGCTGCTCGACTCGATGCCGCCGTTCCTGGCCGGCGGGGAGATGATCCGCGAGGTCCACCTGCGCCGCACGGAGTACAACGACGTACCCTGGAAGTTCGAGGCCGGGACACCGGACATCGGCGCCGCCATCGGGCTCGGCGCGGCTCTCGCCTATCTGGAGGGTATCGGGATGGAGGCCGTCCGGGCGCACGAGCGGGAGCTGGTCGCCTACGCCCTCGACGTCCTGCCGCGTGAGGTGCCCGAAATCCATATCTACGGTCCGCTCGATCCTGCCGAGCGCGGCGGCGTCGTGACCTTCAACCTGCCGGGCGTCCACGCCCACGACGTGGCCCCGCTCCTCGACCGCGAAGCGGTCGCCGTCCGGGCTGGCCATCACTGCACGCAGCCGCTCCACGAGCGGCTCGGCGAGGCGGCCACCGCGCGCGCCAGCTTCAACGTCTACAGCGACCGCGACGATATCGACCGACTAGCGGCAGGCCTGCAGCACGTGGCGGCCATCTTCGGCCGCGACGGCCGCGACGGCCGTGACTCCAGCCCCGCGGTTTAGTTGCGCGATCACGCAAGTACGACGATACTGAGCGATCCTATGGACGACCTCTACCGGGACGAGATCCTCGAGCATTACCGGCGACCGCACAACTTCGGCACGCTGCCGGAGCCGGACGCCGTCTTCGAGGGCGCCAACCCGCTGTGCGGCGACCGGATCACGCTGATGCTCGGCATCAGCGACGAGGGCGTCGTGGACGAGGTCGCCTTCACCGGCCGCGGCTGCGCCATCAGCCAGGCGTCGGCCTCGATGCTGACCGACTCGATCAAGGGCCAGCCGCTGGCAGAGATCTCGAAGCTCGGTCGCCAGGACGTCCTCGACGAGCTGGGCATCGAGATCAGCCCCGCTCGCCTCAAGTGCGCCCTCCTCTCGCTCGACACCTTGCGACGGGCGCTCGCCGACCGCGTGGTCTGGCAGGCCCCGACCGAGGATGGCGTCGCATGATCGACACCGTTGGCCTCGGCGCCGACATCGGCCTGGGCCGCTGCAGGTGTCCGCTGCCGGCCTGACCGGCTGGCCATCCCTCGTCCCCCGCCCTGTCGTTGAACAGGACCGTCCCGATCGCGCGATCCGTCGCATTGGAGTCCCACCACCCATGACCAAGACCTTCACCGAACTGCTCCGCCAGGCCCGCTCGGAGATCAAGGAGGTTTCGCCCGCCGAAGCCGAGACCCTGGCTGCCTCTGGCTCGCTGATCGTGGACGTCCGTGAGTCCGATGAATGGTCCGAGGGGCACCTGCCGCATGCCATCCACGTGCCGCGCGGCTACCTCGAGAGCCGGATCGAGGCGGCCATCCCGCCGCACGATGCGCCCATCGTCGTCTACTGCGCTGGCGGCACTCGATCCGCCTTCGCGGCCCAGCAGATGCAGGCCATGGGCTACACCAACGTGGTCAACATGCTGGGCGGCTTCCAGCAATGGAAGGCTGAGGGGCGTGATTGGCAGAAGCCCGTCAGCTTCTCCCCTGAGCAGCGCCAGCGCTACAGCCGGCACCTGCTCATCCCCGAGGTCGGCGCCGAGGGCCAGGCGAAGCTGCTGGTGTCCAAGGCGCTGGTGGTCGGGGCTGGCGGCCTCGGCTCGCCGGCGCTCCTCTACCTCGCTGCGGCCGGGGTCGGCACCCTGGGCATCGTCGACTTCGACGTCGTGGATGCTTCGAACCTGCAGCGCCAGATCGTCCATACGACCGACCGGGTCGGCGAGCGCAAGGTCATCTCCGCGACCAAGGCCGTCAACGCGCTCAACCCCGAGGTCAAGGTCGTCGCGCATGAGGAGATGCTCGGCCCCGACAATGTGGAGCGGATCATCGCCGGCTACGACGTCATCCTCGACGGAACCGATACGTTCGAGACGCGCTACACCCTCAACGACGCGGCCGTCCGAGCGAACATCCCGGTCGTGCACGCCAGCGTCTTC
>JBEVDC010000166.1:0-5562 GCA_040514195.1 Candidatus Limnocylindrales bacterium
TCATCGTGACCATCTTCACGGCCGGCGGCGTCAAGACCCTGCCCATCTGGATCTTCCAGAGCTTCCGCCTGGCGAACCAGGTCCCCATCGTGAATGTGGCTGGCGTGGTGGCCATCCTGCTGTCCGCCATCCCTGTGTATGTGGCGACCCGGATCGCTTCGGACTCCGTAGGGGTGACCGGGGCACGCGGCTGAGCGGTCAGGCCGGACGTACGAACCAGCGCCAGCTGCCGACTCCGTCCGTCGCGGCACTGCCGACGCCCATCGCGACGAGGACGAGTACAAGGATCGTGAGGACCACGAGCGCCAGAAGGGCCTGGCGTGCGACGGATCGCGCGAGCGTCATGCATCGACCTCCTTTCGCCCCGACCATCGTGACCGGAGGCGGAGGTCGACCGTACGCTGCGCCTCTGCGCGGCGGGTTCGCGGTGACTTATCTGCGACTAGCTCGAAGCCTCGTGGTCAGGCGCCAGGTAGCGCTCGGGGTCATCCTTGAAGTCGAGCTGGCAGCCCCTGCTGCAGAAGTAGTACGTCGTGCCCTGGTACTCGAAGGTCAGCTGGGCGCCGTCTGTCTCGACCTCCATGCCGCAGACGGGATCGATGGCGATGGCCACAGGCGCGTCCTCCAGATGGCGGTCGGCACCGACCGCGGGGTGATACTCCCACCCAGTATACCTGTGCCGGCTAGTCTCGAGGGTGGCGGACGAGGCGTCGCCGTGTGGCCCGCGGTGCTCGGCCCGGCTATGCTGGGCCGGTGAGCGACCGCCAACCGAAGCGCGACCGCCGGACGGAGGACCGCAAGCTCCTCCAGGCGGTGCCATACGCGGACACGTCTTTCCTCGAGACAGACGCATGGCGCGCACTGCGCATCATCGGCGAGTTCGTGGATGGCTTCGACGCCCTGGCGCGGCTGGGGCCGGCGGTGACGATCTTCGGCTCCGCCCGGACCGGGCCCGACGATCCGACCTACGTGGCCGCTCGCCGGCTCGGGGCTCGTCTGGCGGACGAAGGCTTCACGGTCATCACCGGAGGCGGACCGGGCATCATGGAGGCCGCCAATCGCGGTTGCCAGGAGGCCGGCGGCTATTCCGTGGGTTGCTCGATCGAGCTGCCGCACGAGCAGGCCAACAACCCTTATCTCGACCTCGACATCACCTTCCGCTACTTCTTCGTCCGCAAAACGATGTTCGTCAAGTACGCGCAGGGCTTCGTGATCTTTCCGGGCGGATACGGCACGCTCGACGAGCTGTTCGAGTCCGTGACCCTCGTCCAGACCGGCAAGATCGACCACTTCCCCATCGTCCTCTTCGGCTCGGCCTACTGGACCGGGCTGCTCGACTGGCTGGGTGAAGCGGTAGCGGGCGCCGAGAACATCGGCCTGGCCGATCTCAAGCTCCTGCGCGTGACCGACGACGTCGACGAGGCCTGCGAGGTCTTCGTCGCCTCCCGCATCCGGGCGGCCGAGGCGCGGGTCGCCGAAGCTGTCGATCGGCGCGTCAACTCCGTCGAGCGTCGCAACGGCTGACCTGGAGGGCCGGCCGATGCGCGTCGCCGTGGCAGCCGATCATGCGGGCTACCCGCTCAAGGGGCCGATCATCGAGTGGCTGCGCGCGATGGGCCATGAGCCGGTCGACTTCGGCACGGATTCGACGAAGCCGGTCGACTACCCTGACGTCATCGCCCCGGCGGCGCGGGCCGTCGCGGCGGGCGACTGCCCGCGGGGGATCGTGCTCGGTGGCAGCGGCACGGGTGTGGGCATCGTGGCCAACAAGATCTCGGGCATCCGCTGCGTCGTAGCGTCGGATCCAGTGACAGCGCGACTCGGACGTGAACATAATGACGCCAACGTCCTGTCGATGGGCACTCGGATCGTGGGTACCGAGCTCGCCAGGGCCTGCGTGGAGGCCTTCATGGACGGCCGGTACCAGGGCGGGCGTCACCAACGCCGCATCGACAAGATCAATGACATCGAGGGGCGAACGCGCTCATGACCGACCTGACGCCGGCTGAGCACATGCGCCGGCTCCGGCCGCCGACGCCGCGAACGGTCCTCATCGTGGTCGCCATCGCGGCCATCCTCGTCCTGCTCTATCTGGCACGCGATGGCCTGATGCCGTTCGCGATCGGCATCGTGCTCGTCTACGTCCTGTCGCCGGTCGTGCGCTGGCTGGCCGTCCACGGCTGGCGGCCCGGCGGCAAGCGTGGCTGGAGCCCGATCCTCTCATCCTGCCTGTCGATGCTCATCTTGGTGGTGGCGGTCGTCGTCTTGACCTTTCTCATCCTGCAACCACTCATCGAACAGGTCGTCACCTACCTCAAGGCGCTGCCGGCCTTCATCGCCAACGCCCAAGCGACGCTCGACAGCTTGAACCTGCCAAACGCGATCGACGAGCTCGCGACCAAGGTCTTGGTCACGATCCAGTCCATCCAGGCGGGGTTTCAATTCACGAGCCTCGTTCCGGCCGCCCAGACCGTGTTCGGCGCGGCCGCCGTGCTCGTCAGCCTGGCCGTGGTCCCCTTCTTCACGTTCTACGTGCTGATGGATGCCGGCAAGCTCGAAAAGGGCGTCGGCAGCGCCATCCCGGAGATGTGGCGCGCCGATGTCTTCGCGACGACGCGAATCTTCAATGACCGCGTCGGCGGCTACGTGCGCGGCATCGCCATCGAAAGCATCGTGATGAGCTCGATGGTCTTCGTCGGCATCCTCCTGCTCGGCCTGATCGTCTCGCCGGTCTTCTTCCAATACGCTATCTTCCTGGCCCTGGTGGCCGGGATCATGGAGGTGCTGCCGATCATCGGCATCTTCATCGCCGTCATCCCTGCCCTCCTCATCGCCTTCTCGATCGGCCCGCAAGCGGTCGTCGGGGTCGCGATCCTGTACGGCGTCCTGTCTCAGGTCGAGGGCTCGATCGTCACGCCCAAGGTCCAGAACGAGGCCGTCGATCTACATCCTGCGCTGGTCATGATGGTCCTCATCCTGGGCTTCGCGGTGGCCGGGCTGGTCGGCGCGCTGATCTCGATCCCGTTCATCGTCGCCGGCCGAGACATCATCAGCTATCTGTACCTCCGCCTGGGCGACGACCCGCCGGACCCGGAGACGGCCGCCGCTCAATTCATCAAGCCACGGGCGCCGATCCGGTTCCGCGCTCCGAAGCCGACGCCTGACCCCGTCGATAGCCAGTCTTAGGTCACGCGGCGAGCCCAGGGCTTCTGAGTCCCCGCCGAGCCGCTAGGTCGGCGGCCTCGGAGGCGATGTAGAGTCGGCGCCATGGCCAGCCACGAGTACCGACTGTCTACGACGGCACGTCGACGGTTCGACGTGCCCGGCACGCTCTTCGAACTCGACGGGGACACGGCCCGGATCGACCTCGTCGCCGTGCGCGCCCTGGCCGAGGCTGTCGACGTCGATGCCGGCGAGCTCCTCGCGGCGGGCGTGCTCCACGAAGCCCAGCATCGACTCCTGGTCGTCCTCGGCGGGCCGGGCCCGGAGGGCGCCGTGGGCCGCGCGGCGGCGGACACGGACCGCGAACTGGGCACGGACCGTCTCCTCGAGGGGCTGGTTGCCTTCACCGAGCGAAACCCACCGCTGGCCGTGGTCGAGGGCACGCGCACACGAGACGATGAACTGGACGACGCGATGGCCAGGGCAAGCGCCCTGGAAGAGGCCGTCATCGCAAGCGTCGCGGCCGAGAATGCCGCCCTGATCCCGTTCCGCGTCCTCTTCGAGGAGCCCACGCCCGAGCCGTCCGTCCTGGCGGAGGTCACGGCGGCCTTCGCCGAGCACCTGGCCGTCAGCGGCCCCTCCGGCCTCGATGGCCGCCCTCTCGACCTGATGGGCGTCCTGCGCGAGCCGATGCGCGCTGCCCCGCAGTCGCTGGGCGCACAGCTTCGGCTCATCCGCGATCACTGGGGACCGCTCCTGGGCGACCTCCTCGATGGCCTCCAACTGGCACTTGACCTGATGGCCGAGCAGGACCATGCGATGCGGCTGCGCTGGGCGACAGGGGCGGGCGGCGGAGACGACGCCGATTTCCACCTCGGCATCCGCGCGCCCAAAGGCGAAGCAGACGAAGAGCGGTTCTCGGATGACCGTGACTGGATGCCGCGCGTCGTGCTCATCGCCAAGTCCACGTACGTCTGGCTCGACCAGCTCTCGCGCGCCTACGGCCGCGAGATCCGAACGCTGGACGCCATCCCCGACGAGGAGCTGACCACGCTCGCCGATCGGGGCATCACCGGGCTCTGGCTGATCGGCCTCTGGCAGCGCAGCCACGCCTCGGCCGAGATCAAGCACATCGCTGGCGATCACGACGCGGTGGCCTCGGCCTATTCCCTCGATGACTATCGCATCGCCGACGACCTCGGCGGCGAGGCCGCCCTGAAGGACCTTGGCGAGCGGGCCATGCGCCATGGCGTCCGATTGGCGAGCGACATGGTTCCCAACCACATGGGCCTCGACTCACGCTGGGTGATCGAGCACCCCGAGCGGTTCCTGTCGCTGCCGGTTCCGCCCATGCCGCGTTATCGCTTCACGGGTCCCGACCTGTCACATGACGATCGCGTCTCGATCCGCCTCGAGGATGGCTACTGGGACCGGACCGACGCCTCGGTCGTGTTCCAGCGCGTGGACAACGGCAGCGGCGACACGCGCTACGTCTATCACGGCAACGACGGCACGAGCATGCCGTGGAACGACACGGCTCAGCTCGACTACTTGCACGCGGAGGTCCGAGAGGCGGTCATGGCGACGATCCTGGACGTCGCCCGCCGTTTCCCGATCATCCGCTTCGACGCCGCCATGACCCTCGCTCGCAAGCACATCCAGCGGCTCTGGTACCCGCCGCCCGGCGGCCCGGGCGACGCCATCCCGACGCGCGTCGGCTACGGCATCTCGAATGCCGCCTTCGAGCGCGCCATGCCGCGCGAGTTCTGGCGCGAGGTCGTGGAGCGGGTGGCGGCCGAGGTACCTGACGCCCTCCTGCTGGCCGAGGCCTTCTGGATGCTCGAAGGCTATTTCGTGCGCACGCTGGGCATGCACCGGGTCTACAACAGCGCCTTCATGCACATGCTGCGCGACGAGCGCAATGCCGAGTACCGGGCCCGCATCAAGGAAACGCTGGCATTCGACCCGGAGGTCCTCAAGCGCTTCGTCAACTTCCTCAACAACCCCGACGAACGCACGGCGGTCGACCAGTTCGGCGACGATGACCGCTACTTCTGCGCCACCACGTTGCTGGCCACGCTGCCTGGCCTGCCGATGTTCGGGCACGGCCAGATCGAGGGCTTCGCCGAGAAGTACGGCATGGAATTCCGCCGCGCCCGCTGGCATGAGGAGCCCAAGGAGTGGCTGATCGAACGACACGAGCGTGAGATCTTCCCGTTGCTCCATCGACGGTACCTGTTTGCCGAGGCGCGCGATTTTCGCCTGTTCGACTTGGAGACCGAGGATGGGGTGGCCGAGGACGTCTTCGCCTTCACCAACCGGCATGGCGAGGATCGAGCCCTGGTCCTGGTCCACAGCCGCTTCGCAGACGCGGAAGGCAGCCTGCGGACGTCGGCGGCT